>DATMYA010000086.1 GCA_035561135.1 Clostridia bacterium | reverse complement strand
GCAGTGCTGGGAATCCCTCGGTGCAACGGACGTGAACAATGGCGTCACCACCGACACCGAGCACCTGTTCCTGGCCACGGGCCTGACGCTGCACGCGCCGCGACATGACCCCGAAGAGCAGATCGCGATCCGCTGGCTGGCGTTTGAGACAGCGCTCGAGATGACCATGCGGGGCGAGTTCCCGGAGTGCTGCACGGCGCTTGCGATTCTGAAGCTGGGTTTGATGAGAAGGAGGAATCCCTGAATGCAAAAGATCACTCCATTTCTGGGGTTCGACACGGCGGAGGTGGCGGCGGAGTTTACGTCTCGATTTTCGAAAATTCACGGATTGTGAAGATCACCCGCTATGGAGAGGCGGGACCCGGACCAACGGGCAGCGTGAAGCTATATCGTTCTCGGCGGACTGATGCGAGCCATGCTCGAGATGAAGAAGATCGACATCGTGGGTCTGCAGAAAGCGTACGAGGGACGACCCGTTCAATACCCCAGCGTTGTATGGAACCAGGAATGCTGCTTGGCACGTTGTCGTTTGCGCACAATGCACTTTTTAAACTTTTGGGCGCTCTTCCAGTTTCCGGTCTGGCCGTTTTTCGGCTAGCATCGCAGATTGCTCATGCTTCGGAGTGCCGGACATCAAATGTGACAGAACGCGTCCGTTTCTTGTCCGGCGTGGGGCTATTTGACCTCCTCGGCCGAGATGGGAAGCAACTGTGCGTTCTGCTTTTCATTGGCGCGCAGCGTGACCTCGGTTGCACGATCGTCGTACTTTTTGCGGAACTCTGGGTCGGGCCAGAGGTCGTCGTCAACTTCCTCCCAAGCGAAGAGCTTATACGGGCCGGGCCGCAGGTTTGTGAACCGGAACATGCCACCATCGTCCACGGACTGCTTTGCCGAGCGCGATCGTCCATCGCCGGAAATCAGTGTCACCGTCGAACCTGGAACGGGCTTACGCTCGGCGTCCACGACTGTGCCGGCGATCATTCCGGCCGTGTTGCTAAGGACGAATTCAAGCTCCGCAGATCCTTGAATTTCAAAGTCTTCAGGAGATATTTCCTGTCCGTCCAACTTCACTCCCCGGAGAAAGTAGCCATCCGGCAACGAGCGCATGTTTACAATCGAAAAATGGCCGGGGCGTCGAACCGCCGTGGGAAAGGAATTGAGTTTGCCGAGCGCGTCTGATTGCAGTTTGAATTCTCCCGATGCCAGAAATGTGGAAATCCCAGCTATGGTGATACTGACATCTTTCAGGTTGACCTGACCGCCTTCAGCCAAGATGATTCGACTGGAGATGTCGGGGGCCGGGCGCATCGTGAGTATGACGCCGTCAAGTTCTCCTGTAACGGCAATACTTGCTGCCCCGTAAGCCTCTGGGCCGCCGGAGTAAACAGACCCGGAGATGACGTATTGACCGGGCGGAGCGCGCATCTCGAATGCATAGTTGGGAGGCATCGCTTGCGTGGATGCATTCCCGAAGAAGTTGCCGTCTGTCGGAGACAGACCGACGGAGACGATAATTGGGGAATTCGGAGGCAACCCTATCACCCTTCCTCTGATGCGGACGGAAGGTGGCCTGTTAACCTTGAAAAGTTGGATATTGATACTGCTGACCTCTGCACCGACTCCCACCGTAACCGGCATAGCCTCCTGCTGGGTGGCCGCACTCGGATAGAAAGCGGGAACATAGAAGCTCGCCGGTGGAGTGCCGTACCGGTTGTCAACGGGCGCACGATGATCAAAAGCCTGTACCAGGTAGCGGCCAGGCCTGAGGTTCCCGAATCGGTACGCGCCGGTGTCGCCCGTCTCGACCGTGTTGAGTCGGTCCCACATCCTTTGTCCATAGCGGTAGACCTGCTTGAATATCCATAGGCGGGCGCGGTCGACCGGTTCTCCAACCTCATCAAGCACGTGACCGGAAATAACGCTCTGAGGCGGAAGCCGGATCTCAGCAGCAGTTACGTGTTCATTCTCGCCGAGTGAAATCGGGCGGCCCGCTCCGTGGTCGAGGAACCCGGCGCGGGTCGCGGACAATCTGTACGTTCCGGCGGGCAGCGCGGTGAACTCGAATCTCCCTCCGGAGTCGCTAGCGGCGACCAAACGTACCTGAGCGGCCGTCAAAATGACCGTCGCCCTCGGGACGGGTGCGCTTGTCAGGGAGTTCACGACATGGCCTGCAATTGAGCCCCCGCCAGGGTTCGCCTGCGCCAATAACATGCACGCTGAAACGAAGGCGACCAGAAGTGAGTGCATCATCGCGCTTCAATTCTAATCTAACTCGCGGTCCCACTGGTATTGAGCCGACAGGGGACCCACTCCGAAGAGTTAAGATTATGTGTTCGTGATCAGTCAAGGGCGGGGGCTGCCCCCATTAATGGCGTAGAGCCGTGTTCTTGAATTTGCTTCAGAGGTGGGGTGCCCCCATTAATGGCGTAGAGCCTGAAGTGGTGCGCCCGGCATGACTCGAACATGCGACCTTCTGGTTCGTAG
>DATMYA010000085.1 GCA_035561135.1 Clostridia bacterium | reverse complement strand
CAGGCGCATCAACTCCGTGCCTGCCACGAGGATCCTCTCCTCGCCCGGTTGCAGAACAAATCACACGGAGGCAATTCTGATGCAGAGCAACAGCGAACTTCTTCCCCTGGACCTGGCTGAGCGTACAGTCGCGATCAAGGATCGCGGCCAGGTCATCACGTATACCTTCCGCCGCCTCACCAGTGACGATTGGGCTCGTTACATGTCCGGCATCGTCATTGAGACCGAGCGCAGGGGAGGTGCTGTCGTCAACACGATGGACACGCGCACCGCCGCCGATGATCTCATCAAGAGTGCCATTGTGCGCGTGCATGGCTACGTAACGCGCGACGGCCGCCGCGTGGATGAGGTTGAAGGCTGGAAAGACAACCTGCCGTATCGCCACACGATCCCTGCGGTGAACTTGCTGCAGGAAGTATCCGGCAGCAAGGAAGATCGTCCCATCTTCTTCGATGCGAAGGTCGAAGAGGTCCTGCTCGATGCCGTGTGGGATCCCATTCTGGTGGACGACAAGCCCAGCGGCCAAATGAAGAAGTACACGGGCCTGGTGCACCGGTTGTCGCGTCCGACTCCGGAGCAAAAGAAGCTCTACAACCGATCGCTGGCAGAAAGCCGTGTAGTGGGAGGTGCGCGCAACGGTCGCACGATCCACGGCGGACGCCATCGCACGCTCTCGCAGCTCTACGACGAGATGATCGTCGAGGTGGAAGGCTATGCCGCGAACGGGCAGCCGCTCACTGGCCGCTCGGCGATCGTGCAGCAGATGGATTACACACACAAAGTCACGGCGATCGATGAGTTGTTCTCGACCGCCGACGTTACCAACGCTGAGGACGAGTAGGCGAAATGCGCACCGTCATCGCACCGTCGGCGGATTTGATTGGCGTTCGAACAGCCGCTCTTGAACTCTACGCGGAACAACTGCGTGAGCAAGAATGCGGAGCCCTGGAAGATCGCCAGAAGAGACCGTTGACGGAAGCGGTGCGCAATTCGTTCCGCAAAGATCGAACACTCGCCGAAGGCTATTACGACTGGGTGTTGTATCTGCTCAAACTCAAAGATCAGATATCAGTTGGTGTCGATGTCGGGATCCAGTTGTCGGCCGACGAGGTTGATGGTCTGCGCTCGGTGGAAGCTGCGTTTCAGGAGTTCCGTCGCGAACATCCCCCGTGTCCGCGTTGCGGTGCGCTGAACCGCAGCTTCGCCGTTGTGTGCTGGAACTGCCGCACGAAGATGAAGGAGTAATAAATGGCAGTCGTTGCGATCGAAGTCGAGGTCGATGATAAGGGCGCGATCGAAGGAGTAGACAAGGTCAGCCGCGACTTCAAGGTGCTGGAAGCCGGCGCGAATCGCGCGGGCGACGCGGGAACGACCGCGTTCAAGGGCATTACGAAAGAATCATCGCGCGCCGGCGCGGCCACGAGCCTGGTTGCACGCCAGTTGGGAATCACACTGCCGGCTTCGGTTCAGAAGTTCTTGGCATCGTCTTCTCTCATCGGACCTGCGATGTCGGCTGCATTCAACGTGTCAATCATCATGGCGGTCGGTGCCGCAGTTGTCGCGTTGATTCCGAAGATCAGGAGCCTTGCTGACTTATGGGGCGGCTACACACAGGCAGTCAAGGACGCATATGCCGAGCAGGTTAAGCTCAACGACGCAATCCTTACAGGTTTTGACGATCGTAAAGTCGGGCGATTCCTCGTGAACCAAACCAACGCGCGGCTGAGCCAGCTCTCGATGGAACGAGACGCCATTCTCGGCACACAAATGACCTGGAAGGAATATGTGCAGGCGGTCACAGCCGGCAACATTTCAGCTATTGCCGCGACCAGCATTTCGTTGGCCCAGCGTGAAAAGCTCGGCGAGATATACGAAGAGGAAGCAAAGCTGCAGAGGCGGCAGATGGAGCAGCTAAAGCTGCTCGGAGAACTGGAGAAGAAAGCCAACGAAGACGCAGCAACCTCCGCAAAAAAGAGCTTTGACGAACGCGCGCAGGCGGCGAAGCAACTGGGAGAGATATCAAGCCAGTGGTCAAAGCGAGGGCTGTCCGAGACCGGCCAGCTGAACGAGGAATTTGTGCAGGCGTACCAGAAGGCATTGGTCGAAGCTCAGCGCTCGGGGCTGGGGCGCGCGGAGATCGAGAAGCAACTGGCCGAGTTGGTCGCCGGATATTCGCGCCAGCACGGCAAGATCGCTGAAGACGAAGCAGACAAGCGCATCAAGGCAGATCAGGAAGCATTCAAAAAACGTAAGGAGCTCGAAGACCAGGAACTAGAGGCGAGGCGCTCGCGAGAACATGAGCGTGCGTCGATGGCGGAAGCAGGCGCACAGATGGAAGCGCAGGCCGCTGAGCTTGCGCTGCCTCCCTGGCAACGCGCATTCGCCGAGATTGCCGCCGCGCACGACCACACCGTGCGCCAGATAAACGCGAGAGAACAAGATCTACTGCAAAACGTCGAGCAACACTCGGACGAGTGGGTGCGTATTGAAACCACCGCGCAGGCCGCTCGCCTTGCAGCCGATCACCTGACAAACGAGCGGATCATGGACGAGCACCGCAGGCTGATCGAAGAACAGGGGCAACAGTGGGAGTCGCTGTTCGACGACATCACCAGCGGCAATATCGGCAAGCGAATCCTCAGTAATATCAAAAAGCTGTTCTTCCAGATCTTCGCCGCGTGGATGTCAACTACGAAGGGGATGGGCAACACGACGGCAGGCGGCGGTGGTCTTCTAGGAGGACTGATTTTCGGAAATGCAGGCGGGATGCCTGGTGGAATGGGCGGCGGCCTCTCGATTCCCGGAATGGGTGGCATCGTATCGGGCGGCGGTGCGGCCGGAGCAGCAACCGGCGGCAGTTCGATCGGAGGCGTTAGCGGCAGCCCAATTATTCCCGTCAGTGGATTCCTTCCGGGCGCACTCACTACATCGCAAAGCGGCGCTGTACTTGGTGGCAGCGCGGCTGGCGGTTCGGCATCTGGATCGGCAGGTGGAGGCATTCTCGGGACACTACTCGGCAGTGTTTTTGGCGGCGGCAAGTCGAGCGGAGGCTCTGCGTCTGGTGGGCTCGGCAGCCGTTTGGCAACCGGTGGCGTCACACTCGCGAAGTCGCTTGGGCCTATGGCGGCGATGGCGGCAGGAGGAAAGTTCGGCGGTACGGCTGGAGCGTTGGGCGTTGGGCTTTCCACGCTCGGCATCATGGCGGCGGCCGGGAATGCGCAAGCACTTGCTGCTGTGAGCGCGCTCGGATTGGCACCTGCCCTTCTCGCTGGCGTCGGTGGCGGGCTGCTTGGCTTCGGCGTTGGCATGCAGCACGGCAAGACCGCAGGTGCGATCACAGGCGTTGCAGGCGGCCTCGGAACAGCAGGCATCATGGCAATGCTCGGCGTCTCCATGGGGCCCATCGGCTGGATCGCGGCGGGCGCGATCGGTCTGTTGGGCGGCATCTTCGGAGGCATATTCGGCGGCAAAAAACGCAGGCGCCAGGCCGAGGCCATCGCATCGAAGGCGCTGCCGCAAATCAATTCCCTGGTCGATGCCTACAAGACTCACCAGCTCGATGGCGCTTCCGCGCTGCAGCAGCTTGATGCGATGCAACAGTCGCTGTGGGAGCAGATGCACCAGCTAAAGGGCGAGGGCGACAAGGTTTACACCCAGCAGATGTTGCCAAAGCTGCTGACGGCACGCGCCGAGATCCAGATGTACGAGACCGAACGCGGACGTCGAGATCGTCTCGACTTCTCGCCACCCATGTTCCACAGCGGAGGCTACGTGGAAGGCGGACCGCTTGCCGGATGGCGCGCGTCAAACGGCGAACTACTCGCTGTATTGAAGGAGGGCGAGTTCGTTTCAAACCCACGATCGACTGCAAAGAATCGCGGCGTGCTCGAAGCGATGAACAAGGGCGAGAACTTCTCCGGCGGAGGTGGCGGAGACATCATCAACCTAAGCTTTGTCGATGGCGCGAGCTTTGGTCGTATGCTGCGAAATGCTGGCGGATGGGAAGCATTCAAGGCCGAGTCGAAGCGTCGCACGAGAGAAGGAGATGGCCTGTGAGCGAGCAGAACATCTTGAATCCGACACCGAGTGATCCGCTGAATCCTGATTACGGGTGGAATGAATCTCCACTCGGCTCGTTCGCCGAGTGGCAGGCAGCAAGCGGCGAATACTTCTCGCGCACCATCGCTTCGCGAGGACTAACTCGCGATGTGTCCTGGTCAAACCAGTTGCAATCGACTGCCGACAAGCTTCGGCAATGGTGGGCTCAGTATCGCAATGGCTTCTTCACTCTCGCCGACTACGATCGCGGACGCTACTACTCGGTGCGCTTCGTTGGCAAACTCGACTTCACGCCGGCCGGTTTCGACAAGGTCAACATCAAGGGGCAAGTAGTCGAGCTACCAAATGTCCCGATGTACCAATATCCGACAAACTGGGCGCGCGATGCCGTGTTCATCGAAGAGCGCGACGACTATGGCAATGACCTGGTGGTCCTCGTAGGCGGATGGAGCTGGTTTCCTTCCGCTGGCGATCGGCATGGCACGGGCTTGTACCAATCCAATCTCGCGGACAGGACCGCCGAGTGGCAATACTTTGGGTACGGCTTCCGCGTGTGGCAGATTAAGCACCCCTCCTGCGGGATCAACGAAGTGTCACTCGATGGAGTCGTTCTCGGTACCTTCGATGGATACGGTGCCGCTGCGAATTCGTCACCGCTGTTCACGAGAGCGAACGTCGCTCTTGGTATTCACCGTGTAAAGATTCGGATCACCGGCACGAAGAATGCGGCTTCAACTGGGTTCATTGCTGAAGCCGATGCGATCGAGGTGATGCAGTGAGTCCGGTTGCCATGCCTGCAGGGGCTGCCGCGCGGCTACGTCTTCGCGGGCGCGGCGATATCCCCATCTTGCTCGTTGACCTGGCGACCATCGACGGCACCAGCTTCTATTGGGCGAATGTCTCTGGCGCGTTTCCGCGCGCAGCTGATGGTGCACAACAGGTGTATAAGCCGTGGATCAAAAGCGCCGGTCCATTCTCTCAGTCGCGAGACTTCACAACAGACGGCGGCGACATCGTGGTGCAGAACCTGAGCGGCAACACGATCGAGCGCGATGTCTCAAAAGCGTTGCGCGACCACGAATTTGAGGGAACGCTCGCTGTGTTGCGCGAGTACGACGAGCTGCTCGGCGTGGTGGAAGAATTCCATGGCCGCCTTTTCGAGCAGGGACGCGACGCGACAGAAGCCAGCTTTCGCATGGTCCAGATCTTCGACGCGAACGAGTACGAGATAGCGGATGTCGATTACCAGGAAGGCTGCCCGCTGCGCTACAAGAGCGACATGTGCGGTTCGGTCTCGGGGCTGGCGACGTGTCCGAAGAAGGTTTCTGACTGTGTAGCCCGCAACAATACCGAACGATTCATGGGCTGCCCCAATCCTCCTCCGGTGGGAGTCTTGGGAGTCCTCCGATGAGCACAGAACTCTTACAAATCGCGACAGCGCAATTAGGCATCCCACGTCCACTGCTGTACGGCAAGGTGAGCGGCAAAGGGAACATGCTGCTGCTGCACCAGACCACATATGACAACGTTCGCTACGCGCTGATCGGTTTGGGAGACGGCGAGCTCGACGGCCCCGATAAAATCTTCGTCAACAAAAAGCCGCTACAAGACGGAGCGTTGTTTCATTTTCATCCTGGCTCGGACGCCCCACTGACCGGCCTTGCACCTGTTAGTGCCGGGGGCGATCAGCGCGTCGATTCCTTCTTTAACGTCTTCCCCTCACAGGTACAGAGGCTGCCGTACAACCGGCTCAGTTATCTCTTCTTGCAGATAGCCCCCGATCCTGGCGCACCTTCTGATGAGTTTGATTGGCTGGTCCAGCTGCGCGGGCTGAAAGTCAGGACCTTTGATGCGAGTGGCAACCAGACCGGGTACCAGTTTTCACAAAACCCGGCATGGTGGAAGGTCGATCTGATGCTGCGCGCGGTTGTAAAACGCGAAGCTCTACTCAACGCTGCGCTGAGTGCCGACGAGAGAGCGCGTTTTGACTGGGCATCGATCTACGACACTGCGCAGCGCAACGACGCACTTCTCTCCGGAGGACAGAAACGTTACGAGGGTGGCGTTGCACTCGTACAGCGGAGCAGTCTGGCATCTGCTCTGTCCCAGATGTGTGTGATGGATCAGTCCTACATGATCGAGCGCGCTGGGAAAATATTTCTGTATTCCGATAAGCCGCGGGCCTCAACGTTTTTGCTGAAAGCTGTGCACCTGGTTGGCGAGCAGCCGGTGCGTTTGGAAAAGACAAATCTGCGCGGCGCTCCCAATCGCTACATCGCCAAGTTCAGGGATGCGAACCCGGTCAAGATCGCAGGTATTACTTCGATGTCGCGCGTGAATGGCAGTACAACTATCGTGCTCGATGGCGAACATACGCGTTGGCAAAACGATTGGATCGAGGTTGTGGGTTGCGCTGACGCGTCCTTTAACGGCGCGTGGGTCGTCACTCGCGTGGTCGGCTGGAACTCGCTCGAAGTTGCTATGGCGGGAGCCAATGCAGTCACCGGCCCAGGTGGATATCTCGGAACGCCAGAGTCCAGGTTTCGTCTCCGCACCAAGGAGTGGGTTCACGAGGCACACCAGCACGCGGTGGGACAGCGTGGCATCAATCTCACTCCAACATATAAGCGCAACAGCATCGAGCTCGATCTCGGCGTCAACACGGCCGAGCGTTGCGAACGTCTAATTGCGTTCGCCGCGCAGCGGGATCTCGGCATGAACATTCAGCCCTACAAAGCGCCTTTCTCTGGCACTCTGAATTGCCGCCTCGACTCCGTGGACGATGCTGACAACATCCTTCGCGCGCATGTCGCAGGCGACATCATCACGCTCGATCCCAGCGCCGACGAAGAGTGCGCAGGCGATTACGAAATCCTGAAGATGCGCAAGGTGCTCTTTGCCGAAGCCAACGATGGATCGCAGAGCCGCACTATCGAACTCACAGTCAAGCAGGCCGTTGCCGCCGCATACAGCGATGTTGCTGACGACGAACCGGTGATCGCTGGCGGACGCATAGGAGCGTTTGGTCCAGCGGTCTGGTGGGATCCAAACTCTGGCGCTTGGGCTACCGGTGGAAGCTGGGGCCAAAACCAACTTGTAAATCCTCGCTTCGATCTGCCGGCCGCAAGCGCGAGTTCTGACTTGTGTGCCGACTGGTTCCAGTGGTCGAGCGCGCAGCTCGGACGGTGCGCGCGCGTGGTAGATGGCTTTGATACCGCTTACTCACTTGAGGTGAGGATTGCGGCGGCCACGCTCAGCGCTGGCGGATCAGTAGCATCTGTAATTGCGAACCGCACTAAGGCACCGGCGTCGGCCGAGCAGGGTTGGTTTCTGTTTGCACAAGCAAAGGTGGTAGCAGTCGCTGCTGGATTTACGTGCACTGCCTATGTTCAGGTCGGGGTGCGCTATTCAGATGGCAGCGCGTCCGCATTTCCCGCGTACGTCGATTTGTCACAGATTGGTGCGTGGCAGACGGTTAGGTTGCCGTTCGTAATTCCAACTCCCTCAGGGAAAACCATCACAGGCATCGACGTCGCCTTCATCGCTACCGTTGATAGCGCCGCTGGTGGCACAATGCCAGGCGACATGGTCGTACGCTTTGCATCACCCCAGCTTGTGCGCTCTGCCGATGCCAGCACAGACGAGGTCGATAAAAAAGGGTCAACTCCGCCTTCATTTTCTCCGGCAATCACCTACACCTCGACGACGAACACCATCACTCCTGCGTGGAACGCCGACATATATCGCTCGAACGGAGAAGCACCTTTCCACATCAATGGGAGTCAGTTGTGCACTGGTCTCTTCGCCGGCACGAGCTACAAAACATGGATGTTCTACGGAGAGAGGGAGAAGGCCGTTGGAGCCGTGCAAACGGGCGGAACTGGCGCTCCTCCCTGGATGCACACACAGGCCGATTTCGACGCCAATCAGCGTCCGCGCACGGCAGAACAATATCGCCAGGACCACATTCCTCTTTCACAAGCCGCAATCACTATGTCAACAACAACCAGCGGCACTGGCGGCGGATCGGGAGGCGGTGACGGCGGCTGCCTCTGGGGCCGTTCTGTGGTGCGCGAAAAGACGCGAGGCGTGATCTATCTCTCGCGCGTGCGCGAGGGAGACTTTCTTCTCGGCCGCGACGGCAAGTACCGCCGCGTAAAGCGGCGTCGCTACGCGAAGCATGACCTCTGGGTGCGTACACGATTCAACGTCGGCGACTGGCTCCTCGCAACATGCGGACATCCTTACACGTTGATGGATGCCAGCTGCCGTCATGCGGCCGAACTCACGCTGGAGTCTCAGGTGCCGTGCGCAACAGGGGTCACCTACCCCGAGTGCAACGAGCTGGTGCGGAGAACGCTGACAAAGATTTCGATCACACTCGACGACGATAAGCAGCCCACAATGTGGTCGCACACGTTTCTAGCGGGGATGAAAAGTCCGGTCATTTCGTCCCACAACATGCAGGCAAGGACAACTTAAGGAGCAGCGCGGCCATGAGAAGAATGTACGTGGTGTCGAAGAAGGTCTGGCTCGAGCACGCGGAGACCTTTCACCCGACGATCGGCTCGCACTTTATAGACCTTGAATTCGAGGATAAGCGGCACGGACACGAGCAGGAGGACCAGATGATTCTGGTCTCGATCGCGTTCGCCTCAGAAGGTGCTGAAGACAAGTGGCACGGTCACCCGGATGTCGCCATCCTTCCTCACCCAACGCACGAGGGCATGACCAAGATTAAGGATGCAAAAGCCCATCCTGCCAAGAAGATGAAACAGTCTCATGTGGATGCGCTAAAAAAGCACTCTAAACTCGGGTTCGACGAACAGAATGACACCATCCTGGATCTGTCGGAGAAGGCGAAGAAGATACACCCAGAGTGCTGCATTCGTAACGTGCTGTGAGAGCCTAAAAGCGGTCGATCCGAGAGGTAAAACGGAGTGATGGGCATGTTCAATCAGGCTGTCGAAACAGGAACCGGCTGCAAATCGATGGCCACTCTGAGTCCATTCCCTCAACCACTACCGTCTAATGTTACGTTACTACCCTCCAACTCTGTTATTACTGCCGCGCAATTTTGCGAGCCCCACCGATGGGTGCGTAATCCGAAATGGCGGTGCGTCTCCGCTATAATCTGCTAATCCTCATGGTTAGAGACGGCATCTATTACGGACTCGGTTGTATTGCTGCAGCCTTCATGGTGTTCTGGCTAACGGGATTTCTGTGGCTGACGGTCATTCCCCTGCTGCTTGCTGCCTTCTTTCTCCAATTTTTTCGCGATCCCAATCGCACGATTCCGGTTGTTCCCGGCGGCATCGTTTCCCCGGGCGACGGCAAGGTGACGGACATATCCGTGGTGCGCGTTGCAGATAAGCCGCGCACGCGCATCAGCATCTTTCTAAACGTATTCAACGTGCACGTGAACCGCGCTCCCATTGCGGGCGAGATCACAGACGTAGAGTATCGCAAGGGCCAGTTCCGCAATGCGATGGGCGCGGTTTCCGCCGAGATGAACGAGCAGAACATTTGCACGATTCTTGGCGAAGATGGCCAGTCGGTCACCTTCAAGCAGATCGCAGGTTTGCTGGCACGGCGCATCGTGTTCACCAAGAAAGCTGGCGACCTGGTGCAGCGCGGAGAACGCGTTGGTCTGATCAAGTTCGGCTCCCGTGTTGACGTAATCTTTTCGGCGGATGCGATCGTGGCGGTAAGGTTGGGGGACAAGGTCAAGGGCGGAGCGACTCTGCTGGCTACTTTACCCGTTCCGCAAAAAACTACGCCGGCCAGTGCGGGAGCGAAGACGGAGAGGGCACGATGAACCTGCACCTGCGGCGAGCCTCTGATGTCGCCAACAGGCGACGGATGCGCAAAGGCATGTATTTGCTGCCGTCATTGTTTACCACTGCGAACCTGGCCGCTGGATTCTATGCGATTCTGCAAGCGATGCAGGGTACCGCGTCTGAGCCATGGCATTTCGACCTGGCTGCTATCGCCATCGGCTTTGCGGTTTTTTTCGATGGAATGGACGGAACCATCGCCCGGCTGACGAATACGACCAGTGACTTCGGTAAAGAGCTTGATTCGCTTGCAGATGTTGTAACCTTCGGCGTTGCTCCGGCTGTGCTGGCCTGGATGTGGGGATTCCGTATGCTACCGCCCGACCTCGGTGGCGAGCTGCGGGGGAAACTGATCCAGTTCGGCGCGATCACCGTATTTATCTTCCTGGCGGCAGGAGCGAGTCGCCTGGCCCGCTTCAATATCCAACTGAACCCGCAACCCTCGAATCCCGGACGGCCCGGCCGCAAGTACTTTGTCGGCATGCCGATACCGGGTGGTGCGGGATGTATTGCCGCCGTAATTCATTTCGCCTCCGGTACGCCGATATCGTCGTGGTGGCTTTCGGCGATATGGCTGGCCTTTGTTTTGTCGCTTGCTTTTCTGATGGTGAGCACATGGCGCTTCTGGAGCGCCAAGAGCATTGATTTCCGGAGCCGTCATCCGTTCCGGCTCATCCTGCTCATCGGCATCGTGATCGCCGCAATCTGGTTCTACTCGCGCTACATGCTCTTCTTTATGGCATTGGCTTACATGCTTTCCGGTGTGCTGGCGCGCTTGTTCTATGTAATTCGAAAGCGTCCGGCAGCGGGGGCAGCACCACAAGAGGCTCCTCTTTCATGAAACGTTCGAAGAAATCCGGTGAAGCAATAGGTTGGGGTGGCCTCTTCCGTGTGGCTGTCGTTGGCGCCGCTACGTTGAAGGGTAAAGAGCTGAAGGATGTGCTCAGCGAGCGCAATTTTCCTTCGAACGAAGTAAAGCTGCTCGACGATGAGGACGCACTTGGCACTCTCGAGAATGTCGGCGACGAGCCAACCTTCATTCAAAGCGTTCTTCCCGAGCACCTGGAAAACGTGGATTTCACGTTCTTCGCTTCCGATGAAGAGTTCACGGCGCGGACCTGGCGGGAGGCTCGTGAACGGGGCAGCGAGATCATAGATCTCTCGTACGCGCTGGAGAATGAGCCCGGCGTGATTCTCCGCGCACCATGGATTGAAGACGAGCTCGGTAAGCCGCATCCGGTTGAACTGGTGACTGCACCTGTCGTAGTTGCGCACCCGGCGGCCGTTGTGCTCGCGCTCCTGACAACGCGAATCGAGAAATTGCGGCACATAGAACATGCCTCGGCCACCATCCTTGAGCCTGCCTCTGAGCGCGGCAAGGGCGGCATGGATGAACTCCATGATCAGACCGTGAACCTGCTTTCATTCCAGCAGATGCCGACGAATGTCTTTGGCACGCAAATCGCTTTCAATATGGTGCCGGGCTATGGTCAGGAGTCTCGCCCGTCGCTCAACCAGGTGGAAGAGCGCATTCGCCGCCACTTCGAGAAGATGTGCGGCGACGTGGCAAAAGCGCCTTCGCTGATGCTGCTGCAGGCGCCGGTCTTTCACGCGCACACTTTCTCCATATACATAGAGTTGCAGTCCCCGGCGTCTCTGCAAGAGATGGAAACGGCAATCATGGGCGACCATGTGGAGATTGCCCGCACCTTCGAGGATACGCCCACGAATGTGAACGTCGCAGGGCAGGAACAGGTGCAGGTGCTCGTGCGCCGCGATACGCAGCGCGAGAACGGTTTCTGGATCTGGGCAGCTTCCGACAACCTGCGCATTACGGCGAACATGGCCGTTGAGTGCGCGGAATCCATGGCGGCAACCAGGCCGCGAGGGAAGGTACAGTAAGCGAATGCTGCGTCGTATGCAATGGCTGGCGCTGGTCGCCAGCGTGCTCGCCCTCGCCGGGTGCGGATATCACACGGCCGCCAATGCAGGGCGCTTGCCGGCGTCGCTGCACACCATTGCCATTCCCGCTTTTGTGAATCAGACGCAGACTTACCGCATCGAGACGATGCTTACCTCGGCAGTGGTGCGCGAGTTCAACACGCGCACGAATTACCGGATTCTGAACGAAGCCGGGAACGATGCCGACGCCGTCCTGCGCGGCACGGTGCTATCGACGCAACTGGCGCCGTTGACCTATGACTCGCACACCGGGCGCGCCTCCACCGCGCTGGTTACGGTTACTATGCGCGTGTCGCTGACCGGACGCGATGGGCAGATCATCTACGAAAACCAGAACTACACGTTCCGCGAGCAGTACCAGGTCTCACGCGAACTTTCGAGCTTTTTCGAAGAGGAAAGTCCGGCAATCGATCGCCTGTCGCGGGACTTCGCCCGCACGCTGGTGAGTAACGTTCTGGAGGCTTTTTAAGCGTGCGTAGTTTCGCTGCAACCGACCGCTTCGTCACTGACGTGGAGACACGCAAGTTGAAGCCGGGCTACGTATTCATCGGCGATGAGGCATTCTTCCGCCGCCGCTGCCGCGAAGCCATCCTGCAACACCTCGTACCCGCCGGCATGAGGGACTTCAGCTTCTACGAATTCGACCTGGACCATATGAATGTTCGCGAAGTGCTCGATCGCGCCCGGACACCCTCGCTCATGGCTCCGTTCCAGGTGTTTTTCGTGCGCGGCGTGAAGGCGCTGTATGGGCGCGGCAAGCACGATGACGAATTCGCCGCCATCGAGAGCTACTTCAAAGACCCGAATCCCGATGCGCTAATCGTCTTTGTCGCCGACCACGTTAGTATCACCGCCGACGTCCGTCGCATGGAGATGCAGGACAAGGAGCGCTACGAGCGCATACGCGAGACGCTGGGCGAGCACTGCACCGTCATCGAACTGGCGCGAGTGGAAGAGAGCGAGGCAGTGCGTTGGGTTATCGACAATGCGGCTAAAGAAGGCGTGAAGGTGGACCAGGACGCCGCGCGCGAGATGGTGGACGCGCTCGGCGGTGACATGATGATGCTCTCCGGCGAACTCGAGAAACTCATTCTCTACGTCGGCGAGAAGAAGAGGATCACGCTGGGCGACGTCGAAACCATGGTGCTTGCCGCAAAACAACGCACGCTATATGAGTTGACCGATGCAATCAGCGCGAAAGACCGGGCAAAAGCGCTCGAAGTCCTGGATGCCATCATCACGACCGGCGATGGTGACGAGGCTGCGATCGGCCACCTTTACATGCTAGCCAAAACCTTTCGCCAGATGCTGGTCATCAGCGAACGCAACGTGCGTGACTCGCGGTCGTTGTGGGCTGCGTTGTGGCAGGGCTTCCGGGTGCCGCCATTCGCTGCGGAGGATATTATTCGCCAGGCACGCCGCTACAAGTCGCGCAGGGAACTGACGCGCGCGATTCGGTTGATCGCCAAGGCAGACCTCGCGCTGCGGTCGAACCCAACGAGCAAGCGCATGGTCCTGGAAAACTTGGTTCTGGATCTCTGCTCCGAACCCAAGCAAATGGAAGCTGGGTGGCAGCAGGAAGAATTGCCGGTATAAGTCAAAGTTACTTCTGCATTCTCGCCAGCCCGTCTTTTGCGATTTGCGCCGCTGGCGTTCCGGGCGATTCCTCCAGGTAGGCACGGTACTCTGCGATCGCCTCCTGGTTTAGCTGCTTGGCTTCGCATGCACGCGCGGCGATCAGGTGGACGAAGGCGAACTGGTGCTTTTTGCCGGTGTGGACGCGACGAGCGGAGGCGAGCGCATCGTCATATTTCCCTTGGCTTAGTTGTGCCAGGCTTAGCAGCACGAGTCCATCCGCGTCTTGTGGCTCGTTGAGCAGGGACTTCTTTGCCATCTCCTCGGCTTCTGCAAATTTCTTTTCGCCAATGAGGAAACGCGCCATATTGCGCTGAGCGTTCGCGTTATGGCCGTTGATGGCGATCGCCTTTTCGAATGCCTCGCGAGCGCCCTCTTTGTCCCCGTGCTTCATGCGTGCCACGCCAAGGCTGTTGTAGGCCCAGTCGTAATCCGGGTAGTGTTCGATAGCTTTGTGAAAGTGATCTTCCGCCTTTTTAGAGTCTCCGTGTTGAAGAGCTTCCATTCCTCGCTCGTACTCCTTTGCGGCTTTACCGGGAATGCCGAGTTCCGATGCATTGACAACGCCGCTGGGAGTGCCCGTCCCCTCGGTCGCAGGCTTCGGCTGAACAGGGACGTTCTCGTGATGCATCATCTCGCCCGCCTGAATCTCGAACGAATCGGACGTTGTATCTTCGACTGACAATCCGGTGATGCGCACGCGATAGGAGCCGGGAGGGACTCTGAATGAGACACGCCCGTCAGTGTTGGTGTATGTACGCGATGCTACGGCGCCGCCAGAAGCAATCAGTTCAATCATGAGTTGCAATTCGGCGTGGCGCGAATCTGGATATGTGATCTGAATGTCCAGTTCCGCCAGGCTGTCCATTGTCCTCGGTATCACGGCACCGGTTCCGTTGCGAGAGCGTTGCGCCAGAAGAGACGTTGGACAAACCGGGCCGAAGACAATCAGCAAAACAACCATCAGCGACGCAATGACAGGCGGGATACAGCGTGGGCGAAGCATCGGACACCTCCGGGTTGACTCGGATGGCGGGACTACTCACCAGTGTCTCGATCTTGATTCCGGCATTGGATTGAAGGATGCCCAACGCTACTGAGGAATGCGGGAAAGCGAGATCCAAACCGGAGGCTGTGTGATCTCAGCGGGGGGACAACGGGGCCGGCCGGAGCATGGCCGAGCGAAACCGTATCGCGCAACACGACAAAGCGGCAGCCTTGCGGCCAGCCGCTTCATTCACAACTCTATAAACGGGTACAGCTACTTCGTCGCGAGTGCCTTAACGCGGGCAGCCAGGCGGGACTTGTAGCGCGAGGCGGTGTTCTTGTGCAGAACGCCTTTCTGTACCGACTTGTCGATGGCCGACACGGTCTCTCGGAAACTCTGCTCAGCGGCAGCCTTGTCGGTGGTTGACATTGCCTCACGCAGGTCTCGCAGAGCGCTGCGCAGGCGCGACTTGTTGGTGCGGTTGACTGCGGTCTTCGATTCGGTTTGACGGACGCGCTTCAGCGCCGAAACATGATTCGCCATACTGTCCAGTTATCCTCGTGAATTCTTCCGGCGAGGCCCACGGTGGAGTACTCCGGGCGGGCTAACGCAGCCGAAATAGTATTGTACGGGAACTCGGTACCCCTTGACAACGCCCGTGGCTACCTTCGCCTTGGGGAGTGGCGCGCACGTGCCCGCGGCAAGCTCCGCGAGAGAAGCCGCCGGACATAAAATTGGCCTTGAGCAGTTTATCAGGGCAAAGCAGGAAGCAATTCTGCGGAGCGTTTTTCCCTGTTCGGCCATCTAAGGAATCAGGAGTGGACTATTTTCCATAGGGCTGTTTCACGACAGAGGGTCATCACGAATTTAAACGCTGTACGGGACTTGTCTTCTATTGACTGCCAGCAGCGGTCAGGCTACTATCCCGCCCAGATGGGGATTGCTCCGACCCGCCAAACCGTCCGCGAGCATACTGATGTGGTGTTGTGCGATGGTGTGAGCAATCCAAGATGCCACACTCCCGCACCTCCAGTTCCCCAGCAGCACCCGCCTGCCGGGATTCCACAACAATCAACAACAAACCAGTTTTCGTCGATGGCAGCGGCCAGCCGCTTCCACCGGCGAACGCACACTTGCGCCAGGGGATGACGCCGGACACTCAATGAAAAAGAACATCGATATCAGTTCGAACATCGAAACGCTCTTTGGCACGCGCGATGAGAACCTCCGCCTCATGGAAGACGGACTCAACGTCAGGATCGACCTGAGGGCCGACTCTGTCGAGATTGAAGGAGCTCCGCGTGACGTGTCGCGCGCCGAGCAGGTGTTCTCGGACTACGACCACCTGCGACGGAATGGTCACGCTTTTAACAACGGTGACCTCAACTCGATGCTGCGCGTTGTGACATCGGACGCCACGTCCACATTGCGCAGCCTGGCCGAGGCCGGTAAGCAGCGCTCGTTTGGAAAACGAGTCGTGCAGCCCAAGAGCATCAACCAGCGCCGCTACATGGACGCAATCGAGAAGAACGATATGGTGTTCGGCATCGGCCCGGCCGGTACAGGCAAGACCTACCTGGCGGTTGCGATGGCGATTTCGGCGCTGATGTCCAAGCGTGTGAACCGGATCATTCTGGCACGCCCCGCCGTGGAAGCGGGCGAAAGGCTAGGCTTCCTGCCCGGCACGCTCCAGGAGAAGGTCGATCCCTACCTGCGCCCGCTGTACGATGCGCTCTACGACATGGTGGAGCCGGAAAAGATCGATCGCTATCTCGAAAAGAATGTGATCGAGATTGCGCCGATTGCCTTCATGCGCGGACGCACGCTGAACGACGCATTCGTGATTCTGGACGAAGCGCAGAATACGACGTCCGAGCAGATGAAGATGTTCGTTACCCGCCTGGGCTTCAACTCAAAGGCGGTCATCACCGGCGACATCACGCAGATAGACCTGCCCAACGCCGGCCGTAGCGGTCTCATTGAGGCCGTCAACGTGCTGAAGAACGTGGAAGGCATTTCCTTCCAGTATTTCGATGAAGGCGACGTGGTCCGCCACCACCTGGTGCAGCGGATCGTGCGCGCCTACGACGAGCACACCAGACGTGCGGAAGAGCAACTGTCCTTGCAACTGGATGCGAAACCGGAGAACGGCAGCAATGGGAACGGCAAGGCGAACGGAAACGGCAAGGCGGAGAGTCAGGGCAGTCAACTGGCGGGCCTGTCCATTGCCGATGCCGCTCGCGTCTTTGAAAATCGCGTACAGGATTAGAAACTGTTAACATCTGAGGAGGGCCACGCCCGGCCAGTATGGCTGGTGCTTGTTGCCCTCCTTTTCATTTGACGCTTGATTATCCTCCGCAAACCTATCGCCGGTGTGAGTCAGCCGGCTTTGTCCCGCTTCGCGGCGCGCGCGCGGCGTGCGGCCCGGTTGTCCGGCTACATCAACGTGCTCATCGCCCACAACTCTGAGTTGCGCGAGCTGAACCGCCAATTCCGGCATAAAGACAAGCCGACCGATGTGCTGTCGTTTCCGTCGGAAGAGGACAGATTCGCCGGCGACATCGCAATCTCAGCCGATATTGCGCGAGAGAACGGAAAGCAACTTGGCCACGGCATCACAACCGAGCTAAAAGTACTCATCCTGCACGGGGTTCTGCACCTGGCCGGTTACGACCACGAGACCGACAATGGTGAAATGGCGCGCAAAGAACGGCGGCTGCGAGCCGAGCTTAACTTGCCAGACGGCCTGATCGAGCGCGCCTCCGCTTCCGTAAAGCCTGCCGCACGCAAGCGGACGCCACCGCCTGCAAAAAAGCAGAGCCTGGCGAAGTCTTCACGTTTGGCGACATCGGGGAAGGCAGCCGGAAGGAACAGCCGGTGACATTTGCTTTGTTTGCCATCTCGGTGGTACTGGTCGCAATCTTGACCCTGGTGTCCTACACGACGCGGCTGTATTCGGAGGCCGGGAAGTTCCTTTCGCGTGAGTTCCAGGACAACATCGAGGTCTTTGAGAAAGAGATAGAGCCCCGGCTCGGAGTGAACCGTCAACGCGCGTTCACCGCCATGGCGATGCTGGAGCAAGTTTGCATCGCGGCGATCAGCTTCATCGTAGCCTTTGAAACATTTAGAGACGGGCTGTGGAACGCCGCCGAGCTGACGCAGGCGATTATCATCCTGCTTCTCGTCATCGTCATCTTCCATCGTTTCCTTCCGTTCGTGTTCTTCTCGCGGACGAAAGGCCGGTGGCTCGTGCACCTGACGCCAATTCTGCGAGGACTGTTGTACCTCTGCATGCCGCTGACGCTCGCCCTTGGCTTTCTCCAGTCGATTGTGTCGCTGACGAAAGAGAACATCGCAGAGGAACCGGAGCACCCGTCGGAAGCTGTCGATGCGCTGATCGAGGCAGGTCAGGATGAAGGCATCCTGGAAGAGAGTGACCGCGAGTTGATTCACTCGGTCGTCGAGTTCGGCGACAAGGTGGTCCGCGAAGTCATGACCCCGCGCCCTGAGATGGTCGCAGTGCCTCTGGATACCACAGTCGAGGGCTTGACAGACATCGTGCGCGAACATGCGTATTCGCGGATACCGGTGTACGAGGGCGACATTGACCATATCAAAGGCATCATTTTTGCGCGCGACCTGCTGCAAGTTCCCGACACGGAGGCGCATGAGCGCACCGCTCGCGAGCTCCTGAAGAACGACCTGCTGTTTGTGCCGGAGACAAAGCGCGGCAGCGAACTTTTGCGCGAGATGCAGCGCGAAAACATACGCATGGCTATCGTGATCGATGAGTACGGCGGTGTCGCCGGCCTGGTTACGATCGAAGACCTCATTGAGGAAATCGTCGGCGAGCTGCGCGACGAGGACGAAGAGAAAAGCGACGTCATCCGCGAATCGGCGAATGTTTACGTCGTGCCCGGCAACATGGATGTGGACCGCCTGGCCGACCTGTTCGGTGTCCACGTCGATGACTGGGAGTCGACGACGATCGCCGGGCTGGTGAGCGAAGTGATGGGCCGTATTCCCAGACCGGGTGAGGTTGCGGAGAGTGACGGCCTGCGTTTCGAGGTTCTGGAATCGACGAGCCGGCGGGTTGAAAAGGTGCGCATCACCGCCTTGGACGCCCCCCAGTTACGTCCAGCGGAAAACCGCAATCACAAGAACGGCGAATAGCCGGCCACGGCTGTTGCCACCGCTTGCGTCATGTTGTGAACGGGCCTGCTGTATCATCGAACCATGGCGTTTCGATCGGGTTTTGTCACTATCCTAGGCCGTCCCAACGCGGGCAAGTCGACGCTGCTGAACGCGCTCGTCGGCGAGAAGCTCGCGATCGTCACGCACAAGGCGCAGACGACGCGCAACCGCATTCAAGGCATTGTTAACGTAAAGAAAAAAGGCCGCCGCCCAGGCGGGCAGATCATCCTTATCGATACGCCGGGCGTGCACAAGGCCGAAAGCGCGCTGAACAAGCGCATGATGCAGGAAGTGTATGACGCGCTGGAAGGCTGCGATGTGCTTCTGCTCATCGTGGATGTGACGCAGAAGTTCGGTACCGGCGACAAGTTTGTCCTGGAACTGGCCCAACGCACGAAGACCAAAACCTTTCTCCTGCTGAACAAAGTTGATCTGATCGAGAAGGAACAGCTTCTGCCCATGATCGAGGTGTGGCAGCAGCGGCACGCATTCGACGCCGTTCTTCCCATCTCAGCCGCTAAGGGCGTTGGCCTGGAAGACCTGCTGGCGGAAGTAGTCAAAGCTTTGCCCGACGGTCCGCAATACTTCCCGGAAGACCAGGTTACCGACCAACCGGAACGCTTCCTGGCGGCGGAGTACATTCGCGAGCAGGTATTGGTTCAGACGAATGAAGAAGTGCCGTATGCCGCGACCGTCGTTATCGAACAGTTTGAGGAACGCGAGAAGCTGACGAGAATAGCGGCTACGATCTTCGTGGAGCGCGAGGGGCAGAAGGGAATCATCATCGGCCGTCAAGGCTCCATGCTGAAGACAATAGGCACGGAAGCTCGACGTCACATTGAGCGACTGCTCGGGCACAAGGTGTTTCTTGAGCTGTTCGTCAAGGTGCGGCAGAACTGGCGCGACTCCAGACAGTTTGTCGAGGAACTGGACTGGCGGCGACAGATGGAGCATCTGACGTCGAAGATGCCAGGCAACAACTCGTAGGGCTGGTCCACTTTGCCTGCTGATCTTAAAGGACGGCCGACCGAATCGCGACCGCGGCGCCTGACCCTGGTGCTGCTCGCCCTCGGCATATTTCTGCTCTTCGGAATCATCTTCTCTCAGGCGGCGTTCAACCTCACCTTCCTGAAGCCGGACACCCTCGCTCAGACGCTGGTATTCGCGGCGATGTCCGCTCTCATCTTCCTGCTGCTGGTTGCGCTCACGTTCGTCCTGATACGAACGTTGTTGAAACTCTACCTGGAGCGGCAGACCGGCGTACTCGGCTCCAAGTTCCGCACCAAGATGGTGCTTGGTGCGCTCGTCCTCTCCTTCGCGCCGGTCATTGCTATGTTCCTGTTCTCTTACGGGCTGATGAACCGATCCATTGATAAATGGTTCTCGCGCCCGGTGGAGGAAGTGCGCGAGCATACCTCGACGGTGACGTCTTTGCTTTCCGGCTACGCAGGGCAGAACGCGCTGGCAGAAGCGGACGCGATCGCGGCATCGGCAGAGGCGCAGAAGGCATTCCGAACGAGGAATTTCGATGGTGTCTTGGAAGAGTTTCGGCGCAGAGGTATCACGTTGCAGGGCGGCTTTGCGCTGGCAATTTTTGAAAACCGCGCTGAAGCGTCGTTCCAGGCTCCAGATGCCTGGTATGTTCTGGCACCGAAACTTCCGTTGGCGGGTCTGTCCAATGGTCCACGAATTTTCTCGCTGAACGGCCACGAGTACATGCTGGCCAGCGCGAGCGTCGGACGAGACGGCTTGATTCTGGTTGCGATGCCGCTGTCGGCAAAGTACTCCGACGCACTGCGCGAACTTCGGGAGAGCGAGCAAAAGTACAACGCGCTGCGCAGCGAGAGAAAGCTGATCCGGCAAACGTACATGCAGTTACTGATGCTGCTGACGGTGCTGGTACTCTTCGCGGCGACCTGGTTTGCGCTGTACCTGTCGAAGATGGTGACCAGGCCTGTTTCGGCGCTCGCCTTGGCAACGCAGGAGATATCAAGCGGCCGGCTCGATTACCGCGTCGAGGTGGCAGCCGGTGACGAACTAGCGGAGTTGGTCGGTTCGTTCAACAGGATGGCGGCAGAGTTGGAGTCGAACCGCCGCCAGATTGAGGCCAGCAGCCGCGATCTGTCACATGCGAACGTAGAGTTGGAAGAGCGCAGGCGGCAGCTTGAGACCGTTCTGGAAAGCATTCCTACGGGCGTGTTGTCGCTGGACGCAGTCGGACGCGTGACTCGTGCGAATGACGCTCTGGTGCGGATGTTCCATCCGCAGGGGCTGACCGATGTGCGTTACGCCGCGGGTGCGTCGCTGCGAGATTTTTTCCCTGGCGAAATGTCGCAGGATCTCGATCGTATGCTGCGCAAGGCCGACCGCATGGGCACCACGACCGCGCAGATGGAAGTAACCGTTGAGGGCAGGCAAATGGTGGTTGCCGTCACGGCGGCATCGATCGACGCACGCCTGCGCGTGCCGCGTCCAGCGAATCAGCGTCTTGGGTACGTCATCATCCTTGAAGACTTATCGGACCTGCTGAAGGCGCAGAAGCAGGCGGCCTGGCGGGAGGTGGCGCGCCGCATCGCGCACGAGATCAAGAATCCGCTCACCCCGATCACGCTGTCGGCGGAACGTATTCGGCGGCACTTGGCGCGTGGCGCTCCAGATGACCAGTCGCTTGCCGTCATCCACGGGTGCGCCGAAACCATTGCCGGAGCTGTGGAAACCGTCCGCGCACTGGTCGATGAGTTCTCCACCCTGGCCAGGTTCCCAGCTTCTCAGCCGCAACCGGCTGACCTGAATGCAATTGTCGAGAGCGCGCTATCACTGTTCGACGGCAGGCTCGATGGAATCGCCGTCCACCGCTTTCTCTCCCCGGACTTGCCTCACGTGATGGCGGATTCGGAAGCAATCAAGCGTGTCATTGCCAATCTCGTCGATAACGCCGCGGAAGCGCTCAAGGAATGCATGGTGCGCGAGATTGAGATTTCAACCTCGTTGCTCGGATCGCGTGATGCAGTGGAACTCGTCATCGCGGACACCGGCCAGGGCGTGACGGCGGAGGTGAAGGAGCGCCTGTTCCTGCCATACTTCTCGACGAAGCAGCGCGGAACGGGACTGGGCCTGGCCATCGTCAGCCGCATCATCGAGGACCATCAGGGCACGATTCGCGTCGAGGAGAACAAGCCTGTCGGCGCACGCTTCATCGTGGAGCTGCCCGTAGCCGCCGAACTCGGCGACCGCGAGCCCGGTGCATCAACGGCGTCAAATCTGCGCGTGCAGCAGCCTTGAACGAAGGTGTTATGTGACTTCTCAACGCCTATTTGACCAGAAGTTTCTGCATGACCATATTTGCGAGCTCAAGTAATACAATCAAAGCCAACTTATGGTTCAAGTTCTGGTGGTTGACGACGAATCCGGAATTCGCGAGTCCCTGCGCGGAGTGCTCGAAGACGAGGGCTACAAGGTCAGCGACGCGGGGAGCGCGGAACGCTGCCTGGAAATGCTGCGCGATCAGCGCTTTGACGTGGTACTCCTCGACATCTGGTTGCCAGGCATCGACGGACTAGAAGCACTGGAGCGGATAAAGGGAATGGAGGGCTCGCCGGAGATCGTCATGATCTCAGGGCACGGGTCGATCGAAGCCGCCGTTCGCGCGACGAAGCTTGGAGCATTCGATTTCCTGGAAAAGCCTCTATCGATCGATCGGACCCTCATCGTCGTCAAGAATGCCGCGGACGCGCGCAAGCTGCGTAGCGAGAACGTGGAACTGAAGCGGCAGACGCTTTCGAAGAGCGTCATCGTGGGCGAAAGCATTCCAATGAAGGCGCTGCGTCAGCAGATAAGCCTGATGGCGCCGACGAACGCACGCGTGCTGATCTTTGGCGAAAGCGGCTCCGGCAAGGAACTCGTAGCGCGCGCCATGCATGCCCAGAGCTTGCGCAAGGACGCCATGTTTGTCGAGGTGAACTGCGCTGCGATTCCTGAAGACCTGATTGAGAGTGAGCTGTTTGGACATCGCAAGGGGGCGTTCCAGGGCGCATCTGTCGACAAAGATGGCAAGTTCCAGAAGGCCGATGGCGGGACGCTGTTCCTGGACGAAGTCGGCGATATGAGCCTCAAGACACAGTCGAAGGTTCTGCGCACGCTCGATGAAGGACGTTTCGCGCCGATTGGCGTGGAAGAACCGACGACCGTAGATGCGCGCGTGATCGCCGCAACCAACAAGGACCTGGAAGACGAGATTTCAAAAGGCAACTTCCGCGAAGATTTGTTTTACAGGCTCAATGTCGTTCCGTTCTTCGTGCCGCCTTTGCGCGAGCGCAAGGAAGACATTCCGCTGCTGGCAAGGCACTTCCTGAAAGAGTTCTCCAACGCTTACAGTCGCCGCACGAAAGAGATTACCGACGACGCCGTCGATACGCTGATGCGCTACTCGTGGCCGGGGAACGTTCGCGAACTGCGAAATGTGATCGAGCGCATCATCATCATGAACCCGACGGTACACAAGTTGGACCGCAAGCATTTGCCGCCACTCGTTTATCGCGAAGGCTCGCGGCGCACGTTGGGCGAGTTCTCCACACTGCACCAGGCGCGTGCCGCCTACGAGCGCGACTACATACTGAAAAAGCTCGACGAGAACCACGGCAACGTGAGTCGCACGGCTGAAGTCCTTGGCCTGGAGCGGAGCCATATGTATCGCAAGATGAAGGCGCTCGGCATAACGGTCAAAGAGTAAGTCGCTCCATCAATGAGATCGAACTGAGCGTCCTCGAACCTCGCAGCCCACGTCCCGACGTGAGATTTGCTCCCTCACCGCGTTACGAAAGTATTGGACCATCTTTCGCCAGGAATGGGGCGAGCGGGCATCCCTTACAGGCTGGAACGCGGCTGAGGCAATGATGCTTTCCGACCTGCACGATCAAGCCATGAAACTCATTCAATACCTGCGCTTGTCCTGAACGAAGCGCACAGGACATCTGCGAGGGCCGGTGAATCGGAGGCGCAGGGTTGCCGGCACCCGGCTCGACCGGAGCCGGACCTACGCTGTTGGCGAGTGCGCGTTCTACAAGCTGCCGAATCTCTTCATAGCTTGACTTCGATGTTGTGATGCCGTGCCGCTCGAAGATGCGGCGCGTGTAGGCATCGACAACGAAGACCTCGTGGTGCCCGGCATAGAGCAGGATAGAGTCGGCGGTTTCGGGACCTACTCCGTTCAGCGCAAGCAGTTCCGCTCGCAGCCTGTCCGTTGGCTGCGCGAACATGCGAGCCAGCGAACCGCGGTAATGCTGGTCGAGGAAGGAGACGAATGTCTTCAGGCGCGCCGCCTTCTGACGAAAGTAACCAGCCGGACGGATCAGTTGCTCGAGTTCGCTGAGCGGAAGTCGACGGATCGCCCCCACGGAAATTGCGTCAACGCTGCGGAGATTAGCAAATGCCTTCTCAACGTTCGTCCAGGCAGTGTTCTGTGTGAGATACGCACCGAGGATGACCTCGAACGGAGTCTCCGCCGGCCACCAATGCTGAGGGCCCCAAGCCCGGGCAAGCGTCTCGTAGTAGTTCCAGATTGCGGATTCAGATCGCACGCTTCAGGTTAGCGCAAAGCGCGGAGTTGAGGGCAAGCGCAAGTGACGAAAGACATTCTCTGCACGCAATAGACCCCAGGATACCGATTTGACAACGGCTGAGCGGCTATTCTGGATTGACAATTAATGTCACTCCAACATACGATTCGCGCTACTCACGTTTCTGAATCCGTTTTCCCGCTAAATCGTTGCGACACTCAGTGTTAGGGGACAAAAACAACGGAACAGCGGCTAGCCAGGAGCAGCGGGACTGAAGGCCTGGCTCGAACAGGCTGCAATCACACTGCCCGGCATGGCACGGTGCAGATGCCGTGGCAGTATCGGTGCGTCGAGCAGAAAAGTGCGAGTCCCTGCTGGGACTCCATAGAAGAGGGAGTCGAGGTATGTCTCAACGGTTAGGTGACCTGTTAGTCAAAGAGAAGGTCATTACCTCGGAGCAGTTGAACCAGGCACTGAAGGCACAGAAGGACAACGGGTGCCGCCTGGGCACGGCGCTCGTAAAGCTTGGCTTCCTCACCGATGAAGATGTAACCAACTTCCTCTCGCGCCAATACGGCGTTCCCGCCATCAATCTCTCTTTCTTCGAGATAGAGCCTGCCATCGTAAGGCTCATACCGTACGAGACCGCGAAGCGTTATCAAATTCTTGCCCTCAGCCGTGTGGGCGCGTCGCTGACGATCGCGATGGTGGACCCGACAAATGTCTTCGCCATGGACGACATCAAGTTCATGACCGGCTTCAACATAGAGCCTGTCGTGGCAAGCGAAGCGTCGATCCTGGAATGCATAGAGAAATGCTACGGCTCAACTCAGGAAGAGGACTTGGAGAAGGTGATGGCCTCGATCGGCGAGGCAGAAGCCGATGTCGAGGTTCAGGATGAGGAGTCCGAACTAGCGCTGGCCGATCTGGAAAAAGCGGCCGACGAAGCGCCGATCGTCAAGCTCGTAAACCTGATCTTGACCGACGCCGTGAAACGCGGAGCCAGCGACATTCATATGGAGCCTTATGAGAAGGAATACCGCGTAAGGTTCCGCATCGACGGCATGTTGCAATCGATGATGACGCCACCCATGAAGCTGAAGGATGCGATTACCTCGCGCATCAAGATCATGGCCAAGCTGGACATCAGCGAAAAGCGGCTGCCGCAAGACGGCCGCATCATGCTCAAGATGCAGGTCGGCGGAAAGAAGAGGCAGCTCGATTACCGTGTCAGTACACTGCCGACTCTGTGGGGCGAGAAGGTCGTTATGCGCCTTCTCGACAAGGAAAACCTCCGCCTGGACATGACGAAGCTAGGCTTCGAACCGGAGTCTCTGGAGAAGTTCCAACGGGCGGTGCTGAAGCCCTACGGCATGGTGCTGGTCACAGGGCCTACCGGGTCCGGCAAGACAAACACCTTGTACTCATCCATCTCGCTGCTGAACAAGCCCGACACCAACATCATGACCGCCGAAGATCCGGTTGAGTTCCAGTTGTCCGGCGTGAACCAGGTTCAGATGAAGGAACAGATCGGGTTGAACTTCGCCGCCGCGCTGCGTTCGTTCCTGCGGCAGGACCCGAACATCATCCTGGTCGGCGAGATCCGCGACTTTGAGACAGCAGAAATCGCCATCAAAGCCGCTCTCACGGGCCACCTTGTCCTCTCCACCCTGCACACGAACGGTGCGCCGGAAACCATCAGCCGGTTGATGAACATGGGTATCGAGCCCTTTCTGGTCGCAACCTCCGTCCACCTCATTTGCGCGCAGCGCCTTGTGCGGCGTATCTGCGGTGAGTGCAAAGCCAAAGTTGATCTTCCGGTGCAGGCGCTGATTGAAGCCGGGTTCTCTCCGGAAGAGGCGAAGACGGCGCAGGTATTCAAAGGCAAGGGCTGCGGAATTTGCAACAACAGCGGATACAAAGGACGCGCAGGTCTGTACGAAGTGATGGAGATCGACGACGACATCCGCGAACTGATCCTCGTAGGCGCGTCAGCCATGGAACTGAAAAAGAAAGCCATTGAGCACGGCATGATTACGTTGCGCCGCAGCGGACTGATCAAGGCCATGGCAGGCGTGACGACGCTGGAAGAAGTGGCACGCGAGACCGTGCACTAAAACATCTTGGTTGCAAGTTAGGGTGAAGACGGCTGCGATTTGCGCGCCGTGATTTTGGAATAAGAGGAATGAATGGCCGCAACGCTTAGTGATTTGTTGAAGAAGATGTTGGAACTTTCGGGAAGCGATCTGCATATCACCACGAACACGCCGCCACAGGTGCGCGTGCATGGCCACTTGCAGCCGCTCGATATGCCTCCGCTGACACCGGCGGAGACAAAGCAACTGGCCTACAGCGTGATGACGGACGCACAGAAGCATCGGTTTGAGGAAGACCTGGAACTGGACTTTTCATTCGGACTGAAGGGACTGGCACGGTTCCGCGCCAACTGCTTCAACCAGCGAGGCGCAGCAGCCGCTGTCTTCCGCGTCATCCCTTTCGAAATCAAGTCATTCCAGCAGTTGAATCTTCCACCGGTCGTTGCGAAACTTTGCGACAAGCCGCGCGGGTTGATCCTTGTGACCGGGCCGACCGGTTCGGGCAAGTCAACGACTCTCGCCGCCATGCTCGACAAGATCAATATCGAGCGGCACGAACACATCATCACGATCGAGGATCCGATCGAATTCGTTCACCAGCACAAGAGCTGCCTCGTGAACCAGCGCGAAGTGCACTCGGACACAAAAGGCTTTTCTCACGCGCTTCGGGCGGCGCTGCGCGAAGATCCCGACGTGGTGCTGATCGGCGAGATGCGCGATTTGGAAACCATCGAATCGGCTCTCCGCATTGCCGAAACGGGTCACCTCACTTTCGGTACCTTGCACACAAACTCCGCGTCATCGACCATTAACCGCGTCATCGACGTGTTCCCGTCCCACCAGCAGTCGCAGATTCGAGCCCAGTTGTCCCTGGTGCTGGAGGGAGTTCTTTGCCAATCTCTGCTGCCGAAGGTTGGCGGGCAGGGGCGCGCGATGGCGATGGAAATATTGGTGCCAAACCCGGCAGTCCGTAACCTGATCCGCGAAGACAAAATCCACCAGATTTACTCGTCAATGCAATCGGGGCAGGACAAGTTCGGAATGCAGACGTTCAACCAGTCCCTGGCCGCGTTGTATTTCCAGAAACAGATAACGCTGGAGACGGCGATAGCGCGGTCTTCAATGCCGGACGAGTTGCAGGAGATGATCAACCGCGGTACACAGGCGAGGAGCGCAAGCCCGGCCCGCAAGTAGCAGGCTCTGACGCGACTGGGCAGGCGGACACAATCCGCAGGTTCAGTCTGGATGCGAGGCCGGAAGTTACACGGCCTGATGGCGAAGAACGTTGGGAGGTTCACGATGCCGGTATTCACATACACGGGAACGAACGCGACGGGCGAAAAGATCAGTGGGGAGCGGGTTTCGGTCAACAAGCAGGTGCTCGCCGCGCAACTACGCCAGGAGCGCGTCAACGCTACCAAGATCAAGGAGAAGGGCAAGGAATTCGCCCTGCCGACATTCGGGTCGGGTAAGGTCAAGACCAAGGAAACGGCAATCTTCTTCCGGCAGTTCTCCGTCATGATCGATGCCGGCTTGCCGCTGGTTCAGTGCCTTGAGATTCTCGCCTCCAATCAGGAGAACCCGGCATTCCAGAAGTGTCTGACCGGCGTGCGGGTATCGGTTGAGGGAGGGTCCACGCTGGCGAATGCGATGCGCGGCTATCCCAAAATCTTCGACGACCTCACGACCAACATGATCGAGGCCGGCGAAACAGGCGGTATTCTGGACCTCATCCTGCAGCGCCTTTCTGCCTACGTAGAAAAGGCGGTCAAGATGAAAGCGGCCGTGAAGTCTGCGCTTATTTATCCAGTGTCGGTGGTCTCAATCGCCGTGCTGGTCGTCGGCGCGCTACTCAAGTTTGTTGTGCCGATTTTCGTGAACCTGTTCATTGGACTCGGTGTTGATCTGCCGCTGGCTACGAGGATTGTGATCGGGCTCAGCAACTTCGTCGCAAACTTCTGGTGGGTGATCTTCGGCGCTTTGTTCGCGGTTGTGTTTGCTCTCAAGCAGGTCAGGAAGAGCCCTCAAGGCCGGCTAGCCTTTGACAGGGTGATGCTGAACCTGCCTGTCTTCGGCATGTTGCTGCGCAAGATCGCCGTCGCGCGATTCACTCGAACACTGGGCACCCTCATCACCTCGGGCGTGCCGATTCTCGAAGGTTTGTCGATCACGGCGCGCACGTCGGGAAATGCCGTTGTGGAACAAGCACTGCTAAAGGTGCGCAAAGCAATTGAAGAAGGCCGCACAATCATCGATCCGCTCAAGGAGAGCGGCGTATTTCCGAACATGGTCACGCAGATGATCGGAGTCGGCGAAGCAACCGGCGCGATGGACGCCATGTTGCAGAAGATCGCCGACTTCTACGAGGATGACACGGATGCCGCAACGAAGGATATGCTGACGTTGCTTGAGCCTGTCATGATCGGCTTCCTCGGTGTCTCTGTTGGAGGCATCGTGATCTCGCTTTACATGCCGCTGTTCTCGATGATTGGCAAACTTTCGGGTTAAAACCGCTGCTGAACTCGACGCAGCCCTGGCCCACGAGGTAGCGTGACGGCTTTTTCGGACAGCCGGCCGTTCGTCGGCTTACGACTGGATTCCATGGTTAGAGGCTTTAACGAGCGCACCTGGCTGGCATGGCTTGTCAAAGTGCGCATCCTCATCATCACGTTCCTGCTCGCAATCGAGTTGGCGATCACCACGCTAACTCCAACGAACGTGAATCGCCGTCTTTACATGACGGCGATCCTGCTCTGGTATGGCGTCTCGATCCTCCATGTGCTCGTCCTGAATGCGCGGCGCGAAGTGGGCATGCAATCGCGGTCGCAGATACTGACGGATCTCGCATTCGCCACGGTCATCATCTACGTCACTGGCGGTATCGATACCTCGTTCAACTTCCTGTATCCGCTCATCATTATCGTTGCGAGCATCCTGATCTCGGATTGGTGGGCGTATATCACGGCGGCGTTGTCGTTCATCCTGTTCGGCGCCGTGCTGGAGCTCACGTATTTCGAACTGATCCCCTCCTACGCCAGCAGCCGCCCTGACCCGAAGTCGCTACAGGCCGTCATTCTCATCAACCTGTTTGCGTACATCACGATCGCCTATCTGTCCGGACGCCTGAGCAATCGACTTCGGCAGGTGGATGTAGAGTTGGCCGACAAGAGCGATGCACTGGAAGACCTCCAGGCTCTGCACGAAAACATCGTGGACTCCATCAGCGGCGGCCTCATCACAACGAACTTACAGAACCAAATCAAGCTGGTGAATCCGGCGGGGCTCAGTTTGCTGGAGCGTGAACAGAGCGATCTCGCGGGCAAGAGAGTGGACGATCTGTTCCTGGACCCGCTTCCGCCCTTCGGCGCGCCCGCCGTGCATACGGAAGTTCGCTCGTTCACGCCTTCGGGCCAGGAGAAAACGCTGGGCGTTACGGTTTCCGCGCTGGATGTCCCAGGGCGCGGCAATATCGGATACGTTTACACGTTCGATGACCTCACGGAGATTCGCAGGCTGGAGCGCGAAGTTCGTTTGCGCGATAGGCTGGCTGCAATTGGGCGCCTCGCAGCGGGTATCGCGCATGAGATACGGAATCCACTTTCCTCCATAGCTGGCTCGGTGAAGGTTCTTTCCAACATCTCCGCGCTCACAGACGACCAGCGCGATCTGGTGGCAATCGTCACCCGCGAGTCCGAGCGCTTGAATGCCATCATCACGGACTTCCTCGCCTATTCGCGCGAGAAGACGTATCAGGTGCGTCCTGTTGACCTGGTTGAACTGCTCGGCGACACGCTGGCGCTCCTTGAGCACCGGCCGGAATTGCGAGTCGGCGGTGCGGGGCCGAAGATCAACATCGTGCGCAACTTCGCGGTGAGCAATGCCATTTCGCAGGGCGATGGCGACAAACTCAAGCAGGTGTTCTGGAACATTTGTGAAAACGCCATTCGCGCTATGTGTGCCGATGCGGCGCACGCACAGGAGCTTGGCCTGCAACCGAGGGTGTACACGCTCACCGTTGGCGTTTCGATGGAAGCCGGAGAGTGGCACGTAAGTATCGCGGACACGGGCCCAGGCATGCCTACGCAGCAGATTGAGAAAATATTCGAACCGTTCCAGACAACGTTCGCGGGCGGGACCGGTCTTGGGTTGGCAATCGTGTACCAGATAGTCCAGGCGCACGAGGCGACAATTTCCGTGGACTCCGAGCCGGGGCATGGCACGAACTTCACGCTGCGCTTCCGCAGAGTGGAAGAAGCAGCGGGCGAGATCGCGAGTGCTGCGGCCAATGCTAGTACGCATTCATAAGCAGGGAGTAAGAGGTCGGTAATTATGGGCAACATCCTGGTATGCGATGACGAGCGGTCGATCTGCACGATGCTGGAAATTGCTCTGAATAACGAGGGCCACCGCACCGAGACGGTGACTTCGGGTGATCAGGCCAAGCGCAAAATCGAAACTGCACTTTACGATGTCGTCATAACCGACGTCCGCATGCCGCACACCACCGGCATGGAGGTGCTTGACCACACACGCCGCGTATCGCCCGACACGATGGTGATGATGATCACCGCCCTGGACGATTCCGAGACGCCGATCCAGGCGCTGAATGCGGGTGCGTTCCACTACATACGCAAGGGCCCGAAACTCCTGGACGACGTGCTCAGCGCCGTGCAACTCGCCATTGATAAGCAGGCGATGCGACGCCAGAACGTCGCCCTCAAGCGCGACGCCGCGACAAGGAACTCGCTGGACAACATCATCGGCGAAAGCCCGGTGATGTTGAAGCTGAAGGAAACGATTCGCACGGTCGCCACCACCAGTTCCACTGTCATCATCCAGGGCGAGAGCGGCACCGGCAAGGAACTTGTAGCGCGCGCCATCCATACGTGCTCTTCGAGGGCCTTGGAACCGTTCGTCAGCGTGAACTGCGCTGCCTTTCCGGAGACGCTGCTCGAAAGCGAATTGTTCGGTTACGTGAAAGGCTCGTTTACCGGAGCCAACCAGAACAAGCGTGGATTGATCGAGATGGCTGGTGGCGGCACGCTGTTTCTCGACGAGATCAGCGAGATGACGCTTGCCATGCAAGTTAAGCTCCTGCGCGTACTGCAGGAGCGGTGCGTGCGTCCCGTGGGCGGTGCGCAGGAAACGCCGGTAGATGTGCGTGTGATCGCCGCAACCAACAAGGACCTCGACCGGCTCGTCGCTGATGGCGCGTTCCGCGAGGACCTGTTTTATCGCCTGAGCGTCATTCCGATCCAGTTGCCGCCTCTGCGCGATCGTGGCGATGATGTAGTGCTGCTGGCCAATCACTTCCTGAAAAAATATGCGGGGCAGATGGGCAAGGTCGTCCGCGGGATCGAGCCGGAATCGATGGAGATATTGAAAGGCTACGACTGGCCCGGCAACGTGCGCGTTCTTGAGAATTCGGTCGAGCGAGCGGTGGCCATGGAGTCCGGTGAGCTCTTGCGAGTGGATCTCCCGGCCGATAGGCCGAAGTCGCGCGCCGCGGCTGCGGCGGCCGGCATGGGCGGTCCCCCTGGAGTGGTCCTTCCATCGGAGGGGCTCGACCTGGAAAGCTACGTCGCCGACGTTGAACGCTCGCTGCTGCAATCGGCTCTGCGGCGCTCCAACGGCGTGCAGACGCGCGCGGCGGAGATGCTGAAGCTCAGCTACAGAAGCTTTCGGCACTTGATGAAGAAGTATGAGCTTTAAGGCTCTGAAGTTCCTGGACAGCCCGCTCAGCGCAGGTCTTGTTATTGCTGCTTATTCTGGTTGAGTTGCTGCTTCCAGCCGAGCACGCGCGCCTTGGCCGCTTCGTCTTCCGCTTCCGGGATCATGCCCGTGCGTTGGTAAAGGATGCTGAGCGAAGTATGCGCGAGTACGTCGTCGGGGTCGAGTTCTGCGATGCGCCTGGACACGTCAATAGCTTCGTCGTAGCGCTCCAAATCCTGCAACACCCTTGATAGTCCGTGCAGGGCGTCAACGAAGGTGGAATCGCTGGCGATTGCGCGCTGGTATGCATCGATCGCACGCTGGTGCTCGCCTTCGGCATATAAATCGAGGGCATCGTAGTAGTGGGTTTCAGCCTCGGCGCGAGCGGCAGGGTTGGACGGGTCAGCCATCCGTTTGATTCTATCAAGCCCTTGCGACGCGGGCCTCCGCGCCGGTCCAAGTAGCTGCTGCTGTGTCAACTGCAAGCGGCTATACTGGTTTTACCCATGTGGTACATTCTTCGTTTTCTCTGGAATGCGACAAGCGGCCACCACCTCGCGCCATGGCGGAGTCCGTACCTGCGATGGCGTCTGGAGACCTATACGGGCGTCAAGATGCAGGCAATCGGCTTCTTTGAGTTCTGGGGATTCATGTGGCGGGAGCGGGGCCAGTTGTTCCGCTTCCTGAAGTGGACGGGGAAGATGGAGAAGTACGCTCGCGTACGGCCAAAGAATCCTTAGCCGTGGAGTCCTCTGCAAAAACTCGCAGCTCCCGCTACGAGTGAGACCGCTGACCAACTAGAGTGTCATGTCGACCGGAGCGCCGAAGGCGCGAAGTGGAGACACGTTGCGTTTCGTATGCGGCGGAAACATAGCGTAGTTCGACTACGCCCTGAGAACACGGCGCTACGCCCAGTTTGGTTGATTGCTAGACCGCCGGTGCCTGTGCCGGCATCTCCCATTGCGCCTCGGTGAACACGACTGCAACGTCGCTGCCCTTCGTCGCCTGCGCAACCTGCGCGGCCGCCGCACGGTTCGCCGCAATCTCCAGGTATCCCATGCTGCCGAGAATGCCAAACAAGTCGCCCGGCGCGCCTTGCGCGTAGGCTGTGCGCATCCGCGACGTTTCCGATTTTCCAACCAGGATTTTGAACTCGGGGGCCTCCGCCTGGAAAACTTCGGGAACATCGCTGGCGGTGATGTTGGTGATCAGATTCCCGAACTTATCGACCTTCAGTACAACGCCTTTCAGTATGCGATCGTTCAAGCGCCTCGGCTTTGGCGCAGCGAAGCGCACGTAATCGCTAACCTCGTCTCCGAACTTGCTGATGTCCACTCCTTTACTCAGCCATGCCGCGACCGGCGCGAAGATGTCGCGCGCATGGAATGTGTTCGAGACCGGTTGCAGGAAGTAGTGTTCGGCCGTGATGTGACGTACGCTGATGCGCTCTTCGCGTTCGTACACCATTGAAAGCACTCCGTTGTCCGGTGCCAGGAAAAGGTGGCGTTCGGTACGTACGAGCAGCGGCCTTCGGTTGGTACCGACTCCGGGATCCACGATCACCATGTGAACGGAATTCGACGGGAAATAGCTGTAGGCCTGCGCGATCGTGAGAGCACCATCCAGCACGTCATACGACTGCAGAGAGTTGCAGATATCGATGATGTGCGCCGCGTGGTTGATATTTAAAATGACGCCCTTCATCGTGCCGACAAAATGGTCGTTGTGGCCGAAGTCGGTCGTGAGCGTGATCAGGCGTTGTTGGGCCAACACTACCTCTCGTTCTAGTTGCAGGGTCAGCGGGCAAGTTATCGCGCAGAACGAGGCAAGTCAAGTGACGCACGTGAGCCCGCCAAAATGCACAGAAGGCCATAGACCTTCAGCGCATTTTGGGAGAATAGGCGATCAACGCACTTCGATGTTGCCGGAACTGGTACGAAGTGGATGACTGTGCCATATGTAAATGAGCCCCGCGATAGCGCGAGGCGCATTTACCAGATTTCATGCAGTTTATTGCAGGATGACCTGATCGCCTTCCTTGAGCCCCGCGAGCAACTCGGTCTTGGCGCCGTTGGAGATTCCGATCTGCACCGCTAGCTTTCGCTTGCCTTCTTTGCCCTTTGCATCCGGTACTTCCACAGAAGCGTGCTTATCGCGGTCGTACATGATGGAGCCTTCCGGTACCATCAGCACATTCTTGTGCTCTTCCAGGATGATCTCGGCATTTGCAGTCATGGCCGCCTTCAACTCGCCCCCGGGATTGGTGATCGAAACACGCACTTCGAACGTAGTGACGTTGTCCTTTTCCACACCCATCGGGGAAATCTTCGTGACCTTGCCGGTAAAGCTCTTGTCTTTGAAAGACTCGACCTTGATTCGCGCGGGCTGGCCGAGATAGACCTTGCCGATGTCGCTCTCGTCAACTTTGCCCTTCACGTAAACCTCGTTGACGTCGCCGAGCGTCATGACCAGCGTTGCCGCGGAGCCCATCACCAGGATCGAGCTGACTGCGTCACCCATCTCTACGTTGCGCGACAGGATAATGCCGTCGATCGGCGCGATGATGGTGGAATTGCGGTACTCCTCTTCAAGCTGCTCCAGTGTGGCGCGCGCCTGCTGCACCTGCGCAGACGCCTGGGCGACCTTCGCCTTGCTCACCGTCAGTTGCGCACGGGAGACGTTCTGCTTGTTGCTGGCCATCTCGAAATTCTTCTGGGCGTCGTCGAGTTGCGCCTGCGAGAGCACGCCTTCGTCAGCCATCTTGCGGGCGCGCTCATATGCCCGCTTCAGCAAGGGAACGTCTGGTCCTTCGGCGTCCACCTTGGAACGTTCGAATTCGGCCTGGGCTGCGTGCAGGTTTGACTGCGAAGCTTCCAGTTGCGCCTTCTGCGAGCGAACGCGAGCCTGGATTTCTTCTTTGTCGAGTTCCGCGAGGACCTGTCCAGTCTTGACCTGGTCGCCTGCGTCGACCAACAGCTTTTTGACAATGCCGCTAGCCTTGGACTTGATTTCGACCTTGGTAATTGGCTCGACCTTTCCGGTTGCAACGACGCTCTTGGCGAGGTCGCCGCGTTCCACTTTCGCCAGTTTGCTGGGATCGAGTTTAGTGCCACCGCTCTTCGCAGCGACCACGCCAACGACCACGATAAGAATGAGGACGACCACGACCCCGACCATCCAACGCTTCTTGCGCTTGTTCTTGCCGTTACCGTTCGCCACGTTCTGCTCCTCAAAATCTTTGCTCAGAGGTTCACTCCGCGCGGGTACTCGTCCGCTTGGTTGAAATACGCGCGGGGTTCAGGATTGGTTCCGTGCAGTAACAATATATTTGCGCAGCGTTCCATCCGTTTCTGCGCAGGGCCGATTTGGGGAAATTAGACGGTGCCGGTGCGAAAAGGAGAGCAATCGCGTTAAGCCGCACGCTTCGCTAAGGATGGTGCAACTCGTCGGCACCCGCCGCATACTGCGGAAGAGGGCGGAACTCGCTGGCGATGCTAAAATCCTCGGGTTATGGTCACGTTCGCGCTGCTCCGGGTTATCGCCGTCTTTCTGCTCGTTGCAGCCAATGCTTTCTTTGTCGCCGCTGAATTCGCGCTTGTCAGCGTTCGAGACACGCGCATTCAGCAACTCATAGATGCCCGCCGCATTGGTGCGCGGACGGTGCAAAAGCTGCATCGGCACCTGGATGAGGTATTGAACGGCGTACAGTTCGGCATCACCATCGCCAGCCTTGCGCTTGGCTGGGTCGGCGAATCGGCGATGGCTCATTTGCTGGAGCCGCTCCTGGCTCGGCTGCCTTACGCCGCTGTGTACTCGCACGCGATCGGGATAACGATTGCTTTCGCACTTATCACCTATTTGCACGTAATCCTCGGCGAGGTTGTCCCCAAGTCGATTGCGCTTCAGAAAGCGGAGCGCGTAGCGCTTGCCGTGGCAGCGCCAATGGATGTCTTCATGACCATCTCCCGTCCGGCCCTGGTTGTGATGAATGCTTCCTCAAGAGTCGTGCTCAAATTGTTTGGCACTCACGAGATACGCGAAGGCGGCGTGCACTCGCCGGAAGAACTGAAGATGGTTGTAACTGCCAGCCGTCGCTTCGGACTCATTCCCCTTTTACAGGAGGAGATGATCCATCGGGCGCTCGACTTGGAGAATGTAACGGTTCGCGAAGTCATGGTTCCGCGACCTGACATTTTTTCATTACCGGGAGACATGACGCTCGACGAGGCCCTGCGCCTCGTTGTCGAGGAGCAGCACTCACGCATTCCCGTGTACGACCCAGAGCGCGGCCCCGAGTACATTATCGGTGTCCTTTATTCCAAGGACTTGATGCGCTGGATGCAGTTCCGCATGGCGCGTGAAGCCAGCGATGAACTGGTGCGCAAGCCCACGACGTTGCGCGTTCGCCACATCATGCGTGACGCGCTGGTTGTGCCCGAGACCAAAGATTTGCCGGACTTGCTGCTGGAATTCAAGAAGCGCAAGCGTCACCTCGCCGTTGTTGTGGACGAATTCGGAACCACCGCCGGCGTAGTTACCGTCGAGGACGTTCTCGAACAGCTTGTCGGCGAAATCGAAGATGAGTTCGATGTAGCGCCAGCGGCGCTCGTGCCCGGTGCTACGTCCATGGTGCTGGATGGCGCAACCAACATCCGCGACCTTGAGACGCAGTATCACCTCAAGCTGCCGCGAGATCAGGGATTCGAGACTCTCGCCGGCTTCGTGCTCACCCAGTTGCAGAGGATCCCGAAAACCGGCGATTCCTTCGAGTACGAAGGCCGCCGCTACACCGTGCTGGAGATGGATGGCAATCGCGTGGAGAGCGTGAATATCGAGTTGCTCAAGCCCGTTGCGAACCAACAAGCCTGATCAACTGAAACGTCGAATGTTGCGTTACATCTCAACTCGATTGCTATACATGTTGCCCGTCATCTGGCTGGTGGTCAGCGTCGTTTTTCTGCTCATACACTTCGTACCGGGCGACCCTATCCAGCAGATGTTGGGAGAGGGCGCGGCCAGCGCTGATATCGAAGCCACACGCCACGCCTACGGACTCGACGTTCCAATAGGGCAGCAGTACGTGAATTACTGGAGGGGCGTGCTGCACGGCGATCTTGGGAAGTCGCTCAGGCTGAACCAGGACGTGAGTAGCATCATCAGCAAGGCGTATCCATCCACCATCGCACTGACTTTCGCGGCGCTGCTGGTCGCCATTTTGCTGTCGGTTCCGGCGGGGGTCCGTTCGGCGCTCCATCGCAACCGATGGGATGACCGCGCCTTGAGCTTCGTGAGCCTGCTGGGATTGTCGTTTCCGAACTTCGCCCTCGGGCCGATCCTCATCCTGTTCTTCGCAATCAAGCTAGGATGGCTACCCGTTTCCGGCGCAGGCACCTGGGCGCATCTTGTGCTGCCCGCCTTCACGCTTGGCGGAGCGTTGGCTGCCATTCTTACCCGAATGGTCCGCACATCCATGTTGGAAGAGCTAGGGCAGGACTACATCAGAACGGCGCGCGCCAAGGGACTTCCAGAGCGCACCGTCGTCTATCGACACGCGCTGCGCAACGCGATGATTCCGATCGTGACCGTGCTGGGCTTGCAGTTCGGTGCGCTCCTGGCTGGCGCAATTGTCACCGAGACCATCTTCTCGTGGCCCGGGATCGGCCGTCTTACCATCCAGGCCATTACCAATCGCGACTACTACCTCGTGCAGGGTTGCATCCTCTGTATCGGTCTTACGTATGTCTTCGTCAACTTTATTACCGATACGCTGTACTCCGCCCTGAACCCCCGCATCCGTCAGTAGAACTCGTCCTGCAAAAGTACATCTTTTAGTGCGTGTGCGACTCATGCTCGTCGTCTGCGTCGTCCGGCACCGGCAACGGTACCTGGCGGTAATCAGCCGGAGTAACAAAAGCTGAGGCGGGAACGGCCGTCACTTGCGCCTCAAGTATCTCCATCGAGGTAGTGCTCGTGCTCTTGTGGCCGTGATCGTCGCTCGTCGTAGTGACCGTCACGCGCTTAACGGGGAAGCCGCTGGCTTTCGACATCTCAGACTTAAGCAGGGCATCGGCGTTCGCATCTCCGGTGGAGACGGCTTCCTTGCGCAGCCACACGCCGAGAGCTGGATCGACGAGGGCCTTGGTTGTCCACAGGTCGTCGGTGACAGCGGTCTCAATTCCTGTCTTCTGGCCCAAGACTTCCAGCGTAGTCGTGTACTGGGTCTGGTAGCGATAGTGGCGTGTTGCCAGGCCGGCGACCGGTTTGCCCGGCAGGTCGAGAACTTTTGTCATCTTCGGCGCGCCCACGCTGGCCTTGACGTTCAGACGCTGCATGGTCGCCGTCATTTCCTTCGTTATCTCCGTGAAGTCAATTGGCGAAAGCGTCTTCTGCGCAGGATCAACGAGGTACATAGTCTTTCCTCCGTCACGCGACAGCAGGTAACGGCCGGGAGTGAAAATCGGATCGTCCTCATTCTCGAGAAACTCGATTCGAGCATTCTGACCGCTCACAGACGCTTTTACCCGCGTCTTCGATGTCTTGCCATTCTGCTCAGTCTGACTGGTAGACGTGAACGTGACTCCGGCGAAAGCCGTTGTGGAAATAGCCAAAACGAGCAGCAGGACGAACCTTTTCATGCGAACACCTTCATGCGAGCGCATTCATGAAACACCTTGGCGCTGAGCAGGATGGTACATCAGCACGAGAGGTGCGGAGAAGGGCAGCGCTGAAGGCATATTCCGTTTATCATGCGGTTCAGGCCCGAGTGGCTTCTGCTGCTCGCCCACATCTCATGACGACCGCTCCCAGTGTCCTCAGCAACGCATCTTTGCTCGGCAGGCGAAACCCGCTCGCTGCAGTCGGCGTCGTGCTGGTTCTGGTCTTCGTTGCTTGCGCGTTGTTCGCACCATGGCTGGCGCCGCAGGATCCTGCGAACATCGATTTGCCGGCACGGCTGACCGGACCTTCCGCCGCACACTGGTTCGGCACGGACGAACTTGGGCGCGACATCTTTTCCCGCATCATCTTTGGCGCTCGAATTTCAATGCTGGTGGGCGTAAGCGTCGTTGCAGGCTCGCTGCTGCTGGGAACTGTCGTCGGCTCTCTCGCGGGCTACTACGGCGGGCGGCTGGATCGTTTCGTCAACGTAATCGTCATGAACGCCTTCCTCTCATTCCCCGGAATTCTGCTGGCGATTGCGTTTGTGGCATTCCTTGGGCCCGGCCTGATCAATCTGATTTTGGCGCTCATTATAGGCGGATGGGTTGGCTACGCTCGCCTGGTGCGTGCGCAAGTGCTGGCCGCGCGCGAGCGCGAGTACGTGGAAGCCGCACGTGCGCTAGGCGCCGGAGACCTGCGTGTTATCGTGCGCCACATCCTGCCCAATATCATGCAGCCGGTCATCGTGCAGGCGGCGATTGGAATGGCCGGCGCTGTGCTCGCAGAAGCGACCATGAGTTTCCTCGGGCTCGGCGTGCCGCCCCCGACCGCAAGTTGGGGTTCCATGCTGAACGACGGTCGTTCGCACCTCTTCGACGCACCGCATCTCGTGCTCTTCCCGGCACTGGCCGTCATGCTGGCCGTGCTCTCATTCAACTTCATCGGTGACGCCTTGCGCGATTACCTGGACCCGCGCTCGCGAATCGAAGTTGGGCTGTAAACTTCGCTTCTCGAAAACGCCGGCCTTCAGGAATCTGCAATGAAGATGGGAATTTCGTGTGTGAGCAGGGCTTCCATCCTGCAGTGAAGCGGGGGATTCAGGCCTACGGGAGCCGACGTGTCCAGATGCTGCAGGCCTTTAGGGGATGCGGTTGAGTTGCCATTTTGTAGCGCCTTTATCCGCCGAGAACTCGATTGTTTGAAGGGACGCGCCTTCAGGCGTGCCGCAACTCGCAGCAATGAAAGGCGGCTTTACAGGCTGCTGAGAACTCGATTGTTTGAAGGGGCGCGCCTTCAGGCGTGCCGTAACTCGCACTGATGAAAGGCGGCTTTAGCCGCTGAGGTACGTAAGCTTCTAGACGGAACGGCTTACCTCAGCGGCTAAAGCCGCTTGTCCTGCGGATGTTGATGGCGCGGCTGAAGCCGCGCCCCTTCAAAGCTGGAACTGAGCCTGCGCATCCTGAGGTGCGCCGCTTTTTGGCGCGGCCGAAGGATCTGCTTTTCTTTCCGTCCAGCAGCACAAAGCAGATCCTTCGCTTCGCTCAGGATGACACTTCCCCGCAGATCCTTTGCTTTCGCTCAGGATGACACCTCACTCCGCAGATCCTTCGCTCAGGACGACACTTCCCTCGGCAGATCCTTTGCTTTCGCGCAGGATGACATTTCACTCCAAGAGTGTTTTCCATGTGCACGGGGTTCGGTAATCTCGGTTTCTGGATTGCGAATGTCCTAGGCTTTTGCTTTGTTGGCCAATTCGGGCGCATCGCCATTTGAAACTTGCAGAGTTCGGGCGCTCTTATCCAGCGGCGAAAGCTCGGGGATCTCTTCCTTAATCGATGTTCCAAGTTCCGCGAACTTGCGTGCCGTCACCAGTACACGCGATTCCATCGAACCCACTGCCTTGTTGTACGAGTCCACCGCGCGATCGAGTCCTTTTCCAACGTTTTGCATGTGCTCAGCCATCGAGCGCAGACGTTCGTACAGGTCGCGGCCAAGGTCGCTGATATGCTGCGCACTTTCCGCTAGTGTTTCCTGTCGCCACCCATATGCAACGGCTCGCAGCAGCGCAATCAGAGTAGTCGGGGAAGCGGGGATAACGCCCTGGTTGACGCCCTCTTCGATCAAGCCCGGATCGTTCTCGAGTGCGGCGCTGAAAAATATCTCTCCCGGAAGGAACATCACGACGAATTCGGGCGTTGGCTCGAACTGTTCCTGGTAGCGTTTCGCGCTCAACTTCGTCATGTGGCCGCGGATCTGGCCGGCGTGTTCCAGCAGGTGCTTGCGGCGCAAATCGTCGTCCTGCACCTCGTAGGCATCCAGGTAGGCTTGCAGCGGGGCCTTGGCGTCCACCACGATGTTCTTACCTCCTGGCAGCCGGACAATCAGATCAGGACGGAGACGGCCATCGGCGGTCACAACGGACGCTTGCTCGACGAAGTCGCAGTAGGGAAGCATGCCCGCGATCTCGACGACCCTGCGCAGTTGAATCTCTCCCCAGCGTCCGCGCACGTGCGGCGCACGAAGGGCTTTCACCAGGTTGCCGGTCTCGGACTGAAGCTTTTCTTGCGTTCCGATCAGCGACCGAACCTGCTCGCTCAGAGTGCCGTAGGCGTTCACGCGCTCTTTCTCGATCGTCTGGATTTGCGTGTCCACCTTGGCAAGAGAGTCGGCAATCGGTTTTACAAGGTTCTCAACAGCCTGCCGCTTCAGCTCCAGTTCGCCTTTGGCATCAGCCTGGAACTGCGCCAGAGATTCCTTGGCGAGTTCGAGAAATTGCGTGTTATTGCTTTTGAGCGCATTATTCGCCAAGATGCCAAAGGCGTTGCGCAGTTCTTCCGAAGCCTTGGTGACCAGGTCCAGTTTCTCGGCCGCGGACCGGCGCTCCTGCTCAAGGCGTTCTTCCAGGCGAGCGACCTCGGCCTGCAAGCCGGCTTTCTCGCCCGTACGGAGATCGACGTCGCGCCTGGCAGAAACTGCATCCTGACGAGCCGCCGCGAGCTCCTGTTCCAGGGCGCTGCCGCGAGCCGCAAGCATCCCAGCGCGCGAGCGCGAGAAGAGCCATGTAAATAGGCTTCCTAAGCCGAGTGAAAATAAAGCGATAATGGCAGTGTTCATCATGGTTGGGTGCGTGGCTGGAAAGCCGGATTGTATCGTACTCTGCTGCTGTGAACGGCTGTGAACTTCCCGGCATCAGACAGGCAGGAGAAAGCTTGAGATTAATCGTAAGACCAGGCAGGGTTTGTGCTGCAATTTTGCTTCTATCGTTGTTTCTTTGTTGCACCGCGCTGGCGCAGCAGTATGACCGCTCGTCCGAGCAGGAACTTGTGCGCCTGGTGAACGAGGAACGTGCAAAGGCCGGGCTCGGCACGCTGGAAACGGACGACCGGCTGACGCAAGTGGCGCGGCAACACTCCGAGCTCATGGCAGAGAAGAACGCGCTCTCACACCAGTTTGGGGGCGAGCCTAATGTGCTGCGACGGATTGCCAGCACGACCCTGCGGTTCAATTCCAGTGGCGAGAATGTCGCTTTCGACGCTACCGCTCGCCGGGCGCACGTGGGACTTATGAACTCGCCCCCGCATCGCGCAAATATCATGCGATCCGGCTTCAATGTGATTGGGGTCGGTGTGGTGCGCAAAGGCGACCTGATTTACGTGACGCAGAATTTTGCACATCGCCTGCCGGAAATCTCCATCGTCGAAGCGGAACAGATAATCGCGAAGGCCTTCGCCAGTTTGCGCAAGAGCGCTGGGGCAAACACGTTGCCGCAACGCCGGAATCCGGAGTTGCGCAAGATAGCCTGCGATATGGCCAACGATGACCGGCTGAATGCGAGTGCGCTGCGCGGCATTGACGGAGTGCGCAACATGGTCGTGTACACCGCAACCGAGCTGGACAAATTGCCTTCGAGCGCACAGAAGCTTCGTGAAGAACAAGCCAGCGGGTACTCCGTCGGAGCCTGCTTCGCGAAGAGCGCCAGCTATCCCAATGCAGTGTACTGGGTGGCATTGGTTACATACTTTTAACGCAGCGGGCTTTCCAGGGTGCGCAGCCCATTGTGCTACTCTCCGATTATGACGGAGCCGCAACAACAGAACGCGCCAAAGGTCCTCGTTGGGACCGCCGGTTGGTCCTACAAGGACTGGGAGGGAATCGTTTATCCCGCGTCGCTAAAGAAGGCTCAGCACCCCGTGGAGTACCTCGCGCAATACTTCGACGTCATCGAGATCAACACCTCGTTCTACGGTCACATCAAGCCCGAACTCGGATTGCTCTGGTGCCGCAAGGCGAAAGCCGTAAATCCGGGGTTCATGTTTACGGCCAAGTTGAACAAGGCGTTTACGCACTCGCCGATCGCCGTCGTGCAAGCGACCTCGGCGGCCACGATCCGTCCGACCGATGATGACGAGAAGCTGGCGAAAGAAGGTCTGGACGCGCTGTGTAGCGAGGGAATGCTCGGCGGGCTTCTCGCGCAGTTTCCCATTTCATTCAAGAACACCAACGAAAATCGCGACTATCTTGAGAACGTATTATGGCGATTCCGGCAGTATCCCACTGTCGTCGAGGTCCGCCACTCGAGTTGGAACAATGAAGGCACTCTGCGGTACTTCGGACAGAAGGGCGTCGCCTTCTGCAACATAGACCAACCAGTCCTCGGCAAGTCGATTGCCCCAACAGAACACGTTACGGCCCCACTGGCCTATGTGCGACTGCACGGCCGCAATTACGAAGAGTGGTTCAGTGACAGAGGTGACACCGCGTCTCAAGGCCGCAGCACGCAGCGCAGAGATGAACGCTACAACTACCTTTATTCGGAACATGAACTGCGCAGTTGGAAGCGCCACATCGACAACATCGCTAAAAGAGCGCAGATCACGTTTGTCGTGACCAACAATCACTTCGAAGGCAAGGCTGCCGTCAACGCGCTCCAGTTGAAACACATGATTACCGAGCGCGCCGTGAAGGTTCCCGAAACGCTGATGAAGCACTATTGGGAGCTGGAGCAAATTTCGGACGAGGCTAGTGCGCGTTTGCTCTAGCGGTTTCGTCTTCACGTGTCGCGCACCTCTTCCGTAACTCCTCATTAGAACGCCTGCTCTTCTGGTGGAACTTCGCCATGCAGTCGTGCGTATCTATGAACAGGCGCGCAATGTGATCGAGCGCAATCTACTAACGATTCGCGATGACGCCCGTCAAAGACTATGAGTGCGGGTGCGAAGGAGATTGATATGGATTCAAAGTGGAATTGGATGATCGATAATGTTGCAGTTCGTGTCGCAATGAACACGATTGCCTGGTGTACATGGCTCGCTTTGACTGTTGGCGTTCTGGAGTTTGCCAGCAAAGTGTAGTGCGCGCTTTGATGCGTGAGCATCAGCGGTGAATGCGACGTCTGCGATTCCTAACGAAAGGTTCGGAATGCAGGATGTTGCGGCAGAAGTGACGTTGGCGCAAACGGCGCTTGCATTTCTGCCAGGTTAAAGATGATGGCCGATTGACTTCCATACGGAAGCAGCCAAGCCGTTCGCCGCCATGAGACCCGGCGAGCGCCAACCAGCGCCGCCGGGCAAGATCTTCGTGAAGGATGTACAAATAAAAAAGACGCGCTTTGCGGCGCGTCTTTTCTATTCTGAATACTCACGTAAGCCGGACGATTAAGCCTTTGCGATCTCCACCGGATCAGCGGCCTTTGGTGCGTAGCGCGTCTCCACGTACTCGTTCAGAATGTTCAGGAATTCCTCGACAATGTGATCGCCCTTCAGCGTCAACATCAGGCGTCCATCCACGAACACGGGGGCCTTGGGTTCCTCGAACGTGCCCGGTAGTGAGATGCCGATATTCGCGTGCTTCGATTCTCCGGGGCCGTTAACGATGCAGCCCATCACTGCGAGCTTCATCTCCTCGATTCCTTCATAGCGAGTTTTCCACTCCGGCATCTTCTCGCGCAAATAGCCCTGAATCTGTTCGGCCATTTCCTGGAAGAAAGTTGAAGTGGTGCGTCCGCATCCGGGACACGCCGTCACCTGCGGGAAGAAGCTGCGTATGCCGAGCGATTGCAGAATCTGCTGGCCCACGAACACCTCTTCCGTGCGGTCGCCGTTCGGCGCCGGAGTGAGGGAAACGCGAATGGTGTCGCCGATACCTTCCTGCAACAGAATGGCCAGCCCGGCTGTGCTGCTCACAATGCCCTTTGCTCCCATGCCGGCTTCCGTAAGCCCCAGGTGCAGCGGATACTGGCAGCGTGCGGCGAGTGTGCGGTAAACATCGACAAGGTCCTGCACGCCGCTGACCTTGGCGCTCAGAATGATCTGGTCCGGACGCAGACCGTACTTCTGGGCGAGTTCGGCTGAACTTAGCGCGCTGATGACCATGGCTTCCATCATCACGTCGCGCGCTTCGCCCGGCATGGCAAGCTTGGAGTTCGCGTCCATCATGCGCGCGAGCAACTGCTGGTCGAGCGATCCCCAGTTCACGCCGATGCGCACGGGTCGCTGGTTCTCGACCGCGACTTCGATCATCGTGCGGAAGTTGTCGTCGTCCTTGCGGCCGATGGAGACGTTGCCGGGATTGATGCGGTACTTGGCGAGTGCGCGCGCGCACGCCGGATACTTCTTCAGCAGCAGGTGTCCGTTGTAGTGGAAGTCGCCGATGATCGGAACGCGAATTCCCTGGTCCGCAAGCGCCGCAACCACCGCGGGAACGGCTTGCGCAGCGGCATCGTTGTTGACGGTGACGCGCACCAGTTCGGAGCCGGCGCGGGCAAGCGCCGCTACCTGCTTCACGGTGGAAGCTACATCGGCCGTGTCCGTGTTCGTCATGGATTGGATAACGAGCGGAGCATCGCCGCCGACGCGAACACCGCCGACATTCGAAATATGTGTTTTCCTGCGCTGAATGGTAGCCATGAGGTCTGACTAAGTTTAGCAAAATAAAGGGGCGCTCGACGCGCCCCCTGTCTCTCTCAACCAGTCTGTTTCGAACGGTCTATTTCGACCAGTGTTGCTTATTGAATATGTTGCGTCAGTCCCGGCAGCGCCTTCATAACGTCGTTAAAGATCACGAGTCCGGCGAACAGGATCAGGCACACGAATGCAGCCTGGTAGATACGTTCCTTGATGCGCTGGCTGATGTCCCGCCGCATGAGCGATTCGATCAGCAGCAGCAGAATCAGCCCGCCATCCAGAATTGGAATCGGGAAGAGATTGAAGATGCCAAGGTTCAGGCTGATCGCGGCCATCAGGCCGAGTAGCGGCGTCCAGCCTGCTTCTTGAGCCGCCTGTCCGGAAGCGCGAGCGATTCCGATTGGCCCTTCCATCTGCTTGATGGAAACCTTCCGCTGCATCATCTTCTGAACTAACTCGAGAATCAGCATCGAGTTCTTCTTGTTCTGATCGACCGACTTGGCCACGGCTTGCGTGAACGGCAGCTTGTCAACATGCTGCGGCTCGGAGCGGACGCCCACGCGGTATTGCTTGCGTCCGTCAATCTCCGTGAGCACGGGTATCATGTTGAACTTCATCTCGCGACCACCACGCAGGGCAGTGATCGTGACCGGCTGGTCCTTGGTCTCTTGTAACTGACGAGCCATGCCCGGCGTGGAACGAACCGCGATGCCGTTGATCGCGACGATCTCATCCCCAACCTGGATACCGGCTTTGGCGGCCGGCATATCGGGTTCGGTTTCCGTCACCGTGTTCGGTTGCTCGGGCAGCCATCCAGGGTTGCCGAACTGTTCCGGTCCGTTGGATTCGGGAGTGATAGTTTTTGACAAAATTTCATTGCCGCGTTGGACCGCCATTTCGACCGGCTGGTTCGGGCTGAGCATTACCCGTGGGATCACTTCCTCCCATGTGGGATTTTGCGTGCCGCCAATACGAACGATGCGATCACCCGCCTGGAAACCCGCCTTCTCTGCCGCAGAGTTCTCCAGAACCCATCCAATAATCGCCGGTTGGTCGAGGTAGATAGGGTGCTCGTAATGTGCCATGAAGACGCCGGTGAGCAGCGCCACCGCGAGCACGATATTCATGGCCGGACCGGCTACCGCGATAATCAGCCGTTGCCAGCGCGGGTGCGACATGAATTCGCCAGGATCGCCCGTGCGCGCTTCCATAGGGTTTTCCCCGGCCATCTTCACGTATCCGCCCAACGGAAGCAGCGAAATGCGGTAGTCCGTTTCGCCACGCCGAAACCCCAGAATCCGCTTGCCGAAGCCGACGGAAAAAACTTCCACGCGAACGCCAAACAACTTGGCCGCGGCAAAGTGGCCGAACTCATGCACCACAATCATTATGCCGAGCACGATGACCATGGAGACGACGCTGTACAGTAAAGCTGTAGCCATAGATCCTTTAGGCCCTTTCCCCTTGAGCCGAGACGAAAGGCCGGGTGCCGGCGATTAGCTGTCGCGCCAATTGCCGCGCCTCCACATCCATACTCAGAACTTCTTTTATAGATTCGGGATGGCGCGCGGGCGTTTCTTTTAATACCTGCTGAATTGTAGCTGGAATCGTCTGGAAAGGTATTTCTCCGTCCAGGAATGCAGCAACCGCCACTTCATCGGCTGCGTTCAGGGCCACCGTCTTGGCCCCACCCTGCTCGGCAGCCTCATAGGCCAGGCGCAGGCAAGGGAACTTCTCCAGATCCGGAGGGCAAAAGTCCAACTGGCGCAGCTCCTTAACCGGAAAACGAAGGTCGGATGCTATGCGGTCCGGGTAGGTCAACGCGTACAGGATGGGCAGGCGCATATCGGTCACGGATATCTGCGCCAACAGACTGCCATCCACGAACTCGACCATCGAGTGGATGGTGGACTGCGGATGCACGATGACCTGAACCTTGGCGGGCGGCAAGTCGAACAACCTGCACGCCTCGATCACCTCAAAACCTTTGTTCATCAGGGTCGCAGAGTCTATGGTAATCCGCCGACCCATCTTCCACGTAGGATGGTTCAACGCCTGCTCGACCGTGATGCTGTCGAAGGCGGCTTTCGGGGTATGCAGAAACGGGCCGCCCGAAGCAGTGAGCCAGACACGCTCCGCTTCCTGCAATCGCCCACCCCTCATGCACTGATGAATGGCATTGTGTTCGCTGTCGATGGGGAGCAGTGGTTTGCCCTGTCGCCGCGCTTCGGCCGTGATGAGTTCGCCGGCTGCAACCAGGCATTCCTTGTTCGCAAGGCCGATGGCCTTTCCGGCCTTCACCGCTTCGTAGGTGGCTTCCAGCCCGGCGACACCCACAATCGCACTGACCACGAAATCCACTTCAGGAGCCGTAGCAACGGCAACCGTACCGGCTGAGCCACTCAGCACGGTGATTTCCGGCAAGCCTGCTTCGCGAAGCTTGCGGCTGACCGTCTCCGCTCCGTCGTCGGTGCCCATCGACAGGATGCGGGGATGCCAGCGCCGCGCCTGCTCAAAGGCGAGGTCGACGTTGTTGCCGGCAGCCATGGTCGCCACGCTGAACCGGTCGGGATAAGACTCGATAATGTTAAGGGTGCTGCAACCGATGGAACCGGTGGACCCTAAGATAGCGATGCTTTTCATGGGGAGGAACCGCTTAGAATACCCGAACTCAGGGCATTTGAATGAATTTATCGATGGTTGCGCCGAAAAGAATGAGCGCCACCGGCACCGCAAACAGTAGAGCGTCAATCCGGTCGAGCATGCCGCCATGCCCCGGCAGGATACTTCCAGAATCCTTTACGCCAGCGCCTCGTTTGATAAGGGACTCGAAAAGGTCTCCAACTTGCGCCGCAGCATTGATGACCAGCGCGAGCACAGCCGGAACCCACATGGGGGTGTCGGCAAAGGCGTCCCGCGAAACCAGCAACCGCATGGCAACCAGTCCTCGATTGATCTCCGGCGCGAAGTAGGTCGCGATGCAACCCACGATCACCGCTCCGACGAGAGAGGCGATCGCGCCTTCCCAAGTCTTCTTCGGACTGATGCGCGGCGAAAACTTCAATCGCCCCATAGAGCGGCCTACGTAGTATGCAGCTGTATCCCCCACCCAGACCACCAGGAACGTGAATAGTACATAGAACCAGCCACCTGGCATCATTCGCAAAAAAACGAGGCAAGCCAGCGAGAATCCAACATAGGGCAGACCAAAGTACGAGACGGCCGCGCCGGGCAGTACGCTACGCAGATCATCCCGCACCATGCCCGCGCAGAGAAACACGAACGGCGTGAACAGAAAAAAGAAAATCGCCGCCACAAGTACTGCAATCGCCGAAGGTGCAGGTGCCGAGGACGCCCAGATCACCTGCGCAAAGATCGTGATCGTGAACAGGTACGTCAGGAACGTGAAAGGTTTAGCGCCGTACGCAGCGGCAATATCAAGGTATTCGCGGATGGCTAGCACGGCAACCAGACCGGCAAGCGCTGCCAGCATCCAGATAGGCGCGCGAAACACGCTGATGAGAACGAGCGGAATGAGGACAGCAGCGGTGACGATGCGCTTCATTCGGGGTGCGCACCGGACGCGCCAAGTCCGCCATAACGCCGTTCGCGCTTCTGGTATTCGAAAAGCGCGTTCAGCAGGTGGGTACCGCGAAAGTCTGGCCACAGCGTCTCTGTGACATAGATCTCAGCATAGGCAAGCTGCCATAGGAGAAAGTTGCTGAGACGCATTTCTCCGCTGGTTCGGATCACCAGGTCCGGGTCAGGAAGGCCATTCGTATACAGGTGCCGCGAGATAAGGTCCTCGTCCACTTTCATGTGTGAAAGACCGCCGTTATTCATCGCCGTGTGGACGATAGATTGGAATGCATCTACCAGTTCGGAACGCGAACCGTAGTTGAGCGCCAGGGTCAGCACCATGCCGGTATTTCCTGCCGTGGCCTGTCGAGCCCATTCCATTCGCTCCTGTACTTCGGGGGGCAACTCGTGTTCCCGTCCGATGTATTGCAGGCGGATGTTGTTCTTCAGCAGCGACGGGACTTCCTGCTTCAGATAGCGGCGCAACAGCGCCATCAGGAATCCCGTTTCCGTGCGGGGACGCTTCTTCCAGTTCTCGACTGAAAAAGCGTACAGAGTAAGCGAAGGGATTTTGATACTGGCCGCAGTCTCTACGGTAGAGCGCACGGCCTCAACGCCGGCGCGGTGACCGGCGATGCGAGGCAGATGGCGGCTGCGAGCCCAGCGGCCGTTGCCGTCCATGATGACTGCTATATGTTGCGGAAGCCGTGCTGGATCAAGCCGGGCGTATATCTCGGCTTCTTTGCGATTCAGTCCGGCGGGGACGGTTGTGCGCAAAATGTACCCCTATGAAAACATTGAAACTAGCATAGGGAACGGGCTTCTTGCAATGTAACCAGAAGAAGCTAGGCGGCAGCCCCGCCTATTTTCTGCAGCACAAAGGTTTCTTGCTCCTCGTCAAACTGCATGGTCAGGCTCTGGGAGCAGATTCGACACAGCCACACTGCCTTCTGGCGCTGGTGTCGCCGGGATGCCGGTTGCACGAACAGTTTGCCTTCTCCCAAGCGGCGAAATTCAGCCTTGCATTCCGGATTTGCGCACTCGCTAACCTTCGCCTGATGGGGTTTCATGGCTGCTTATACTGCCTTCTGAGCAAAAGGCTCGCCATCGCTGGCGAGCCTTTTGGCTCAAAGAACTTATGGGGAGGAATAGCGCTCTTCGCCCAATCGCATTAACTGGTTAAGACGCCAACACGCAAACTTTCGTTGCATGAGCCGTGGCAGACGGCGCACATCCATCACCAGTCGAACGAGCGACGTATAATTTCAAGAGCCTAATCCAGCTACTCAGGCATCCAAATCAACTATGTTGCGGCAGCCACGATCTCGTTTCCTCCAAGACCTGCACAAGTGGGTCGTGTGGACGTGCATCCTGGCTGTGGCGCTTGTGACAGGCGCACAGGCAACGCATATCCATCGCGATGGGCCGAGCGATGGAAAAGCGTCCGTAGTCGCGCATATGGTTTCTGGCGCGGACTCCGGCTGTGTTCTGTGCCTCGGTTTGCTTGCGACGGAAGCCTCGCTCAACGTTCAGTCGCCCCCGTTCCGGTTGGTGCTTGAACATCTACTGACCCCTGCTGTAAGCGCTTATTCCCACCAATCCCTGCTTCGTGTCGTTATTCGCCCCCCTCCCATCGTGTGATTTGGTCCCAGGTTTCAGGTACCGAGTTCATATTCGTCGGAGAGAGAACATGCGATATTGCAGGTGTAAGTTCCTATATGGCACAGCTTTGCTGGTGCTAATGTCCGTCCTGGTCTTTGCGCAGAACGTGGGCGTAGTGCAGGGCACGGTTGCGGACCCGACCGGTGCGGTCATACCGAATGCAAGGGTGACGCTGACCAGCGCACTTTCCGGGTATAAGCAGGTTGTTAGTACGGATAACAACGGCTTCTACAAATTTGCCAACATTCCCTATTCCCAATTTACCGTGCACGCGGAGGCCTCCGGCTTCCAGCATGGTGACCAGTCGGGCGAGTTGCGCAGCAACGTACCCCTGATCGTCAACCTGAAACTTCAACTTGCAACGTCGCAGCAGGAAGTGACGGTCACCGAGCAAGCACCATTACTCGAGACCACCTCCAGCGGCACTCATCACGACCTGGATTACGCCGAACTGGGAAAGTTGCCTCAGAGCACCCCGGGCCGTGGGATGTCCTCCGTTGTGCAGTCTGTTCCCGGAGTGGTGCAGGACGACAACGGTCGAATGCACGCGCGGGGCTCGGAATCGCAGGTGCAATACGTCGTAGACGGCGTGCCCATCACCGAGCAACTGTCCGCGGTTTTCTCGACCGGCCTCAGCGTCCAGAACATGCGCACGACGGAGGTTATGACCGGCAACATTCCCGCCGAGTACGGCGATAAGCTTGGGGCGGTCGTCAACGTCAACACGCGCTCCGGGCTCGAAATGCCGTGGACCGGCAGCGTGTCGCTGAGCAGCGGTTCTTCCAGCATGAGCGATGTCGGGGGAGAGTTCGGTGGGCACGTTGGCAAGCTAGGCGTGTTCGTCTCCGGTGGGACCAGCCGTAGCCGCCGCTACCTCGATCCTCCAGAGATAGGGAATTACAACAACGTCGGCGGCAACGCGCGGCTCTTTACGCGCTTCGATTGGGCACCTTCGGAAAAGGATTCACTGCGCCTGTCACTCTCAACCAACGGCTCGGACTTCCGCGTTCCGAACAGGTTTGAGCAGCAGATCATGGGGCAGCGCCTTCGCCAAGAGCTTCGCGACGATTCCGAGTCGCTTGGCTGGAACCACGTATTCGGCTCCGCCACCGTACTCGACGCCGTCGTGTACCGGCGTTCATCCTCGGCGCGCTTGCTGGATCCGCAAGCGACGGGCTTCCCGTTCTCCGCTGAGCAGAGTCGCCGCCAACGCAATGAAGGCGCGCGCGCGAACCTTAGCCATGAGTGGAAGAACAATTCCTTCAAGGTCGGTTTTGAAGCCAAGCGCCTCCCGATATCGGAGTTCTTCACCGTGGCTGCCACGGATCGCCTGATCCTTGCCGATCCAAGCAACCCCGCCAGTGCTTTTCCGCTTTCCCGCCCATTCGTGTTTACGGGTGCGAAAACAGGAAACCAGTCCGCGTTCTACTTGCAGGATCACCTCAGGGTATTCGATCGCCTGACGGTTGATCTGGGGCTGCGTTACGACCACTACGACATCATTACGCGTGAAGACGCCTGGAGTCCGCGGGTGGGCCTCGCATACTTCGTCAAGCAGACCGGCACCGTGGTGCGCGCTTCGTATAACCGCTTGTTCCAGACGCCGCCAACGGAAAACCTCTTGCTCTCGTCCTCGCAAGCCGGGCAGATGTTTTCACCTGTTGCAAGCGGAACCACTCATGCTGTGCCGCCCGAGTGGCAGAACTTTTATGAGTTCGGCGTACAACAGCAGTTCGGACGATTTCTTCGCTTCGACGTGTCCCGATACATGAAGAACATCAAGAACTTTTCCGATAAGGATCAGTTTCTCGAAACAGGCGTCATCTTCCCGATCGCGATCGCTCGCGGCGACGTGCGCGGCACCGAAGTGCGTCTTGACCTGGCCGAGGTTCACGGCTTCAGCGGCTTCATGAGCTATGCCAATTCCAAGTCGAATGGAACGACGCCGATCGTAGGTGGCCTGTTTCTGGGCGAAGCGAGTTCCGAGTTGCTTGTTCCGGGGATTCAGTTCCCCAACGATCATGACGAGCGCAACGAAGGGCAGTTTGGAGTCACCTATTCGCACAAATCGGGCGCATGGGGCAGCTTCACCGGACGCTACGACAGCGGAGTCCCCACCGATTTCAATCCGGCCACGTTCAACTCACTAGACCCGCGCCTGCAAGAGCAGTTGGATCCGGTACGGCTCCGGGTAAAGCCACGCTCCGTTTTTGAACTAGCGCTCGGCTACGACATGATGCGCGAACGGCGATTCCCGGTGAGCTTGCAGTTGACGGTCAACAACATGTTCGACCGCTTCTACCTGTTCAACTTCGAGAGCGTTTTCTCCGGCACGCACATCGGCCGTCCGCGCGAGGTCGCCGTGCGCATGATCTTCCACTGGTCAAAAACAGGGAAAAAAGGCGCCGGAGCTATTGATTAGCTTTTGACCACAAGCAGTCAGGCCGGAGCGTTTGCTCCGGCCTTCTTGTTGGTTGAGTTGACTGGCGACGCATTGATCGAGAACTATGCAGTTCGTCGTGGCATGATGCTCATGTCGCGCACGCGTGCCATGATGGTGGCGCAGTCCATCGGTGACAGCTTGGGAAGCAGGTCGATCAATTCCGCGATGAATTCGTCAGACTGCAACTCGCGGATGTCATCCTGTAAATTGTGCGCGTCGCCTTTCAGCAAGTCGGGGACGCTCACATGCAACGCGTTGGCCAGCCGTTCCAGCGAAGAAAGCGTTGGACAGGCCTTTTCGTTCTCGATCTTGGATACGTAGGTGCGCGGCACGCGCATGCGCAGCGCGAGCTGGCGCTGGCTCAATCCGGCGCGAAGGCGCAACGAACGAATCGCTAGCGCAACTGGCAGGTGTGTTGAATGAGACGACGTGGGTTGAGGCTCGATGACAGGTTGCATCGCCACCGGCTCAGGTTCTTCATCAAGGGACAACTTGCATTTGCGGCAAAGATTATTGTTCGTGCGGAATTGCACGAGATGGCATTGGTCGCAGCGCACCACTTCCCTGGAGTCGACGGGCGCGAGTGTTGTGGCCATGAAATGTGGGAGTTGCCAGAGCAGGCACTCTCAACCCTAAGGCACCAAACTGGTAACCCTTAGGCTTGGCTAATTTCCGATAAATGAGGTAGGCGTGTCAAGACATTTTTATAGTCATTCAGGTACGAATTACCCGTGAAGCTCGCAACAGAGCGCACGATATAGGAAGTTATAGGGCGAAAACATGGAGAAAACAGTAATGAATCGCGAAGATGCCTGGGGGTTACTAACTGAGTTCACCCAGTCCGAAAGCTTGCGCAAACACGCCCTAGCCGTCGAGGCCTGCATGAGGGCTTACGCCGGGAAGTTTGGGGAAGACGCGGGCACCTGGGGCGTTGTCGGTCTGCTGCATGACTTCGACTACGAGAAGTATCCGACGGCCGAGGAGCATCCATTTAAGGGCAATCAGATCCTTGCCGAGCGCGGCGTCAGCGACGAGATACGCCGCGCCGTCATGAGCCACGCCAACTATTCAGGCGTCAGCCGCGACTCCAGGATGGAGAAGACGCTCTTCGCCTGCGACGAACTCGCCGGCTTCATCACGGCCGTCACCCTGATAAAGCCGAACAAATCTCTAAGTGAGGTTGATGCAAAGAGCGTGCGCAAGCGGATGAAGGATAAAGCCTTCGCGCGCTCAGTTTCCCGTGATGACATCGTGAATGGTGCGGCAGACCTTGGTATCGATCTCGACGAGCACATCGCTTTCTGCGTGGAGGCGATGAAGGGCATTGCGGAGAAATTAGGACTGGCGGGCGTACAAGCTCAACCTTGACGATCCGCTCCCAAAGTGAAAGGCGCAGCGTGAAGCTGCGCCTTCAATACATCAACGACTGATTTCTACTGCAGCACTTTCGCAATTTCGCCGCTCGCAATCACGCCGGCAACCTTTGCGAAGTCTGGCGCGAGCGAGCGATCCTTCGCCATCATCGGTGAAACCGCGCGGATCGCCGCCAGGGCCGTTTGGCACGGCTTGCTCGGCTTCAGAGGCGCTAGGATGTCAACCGCCTGCGCTCCCGCCAATGCCTCGATGGCGAGCACGTTCGTCGTATTCGTGACCACGCGCTTCAGCTTGTTTGCCGAAGTCATGCCCATCGATACGTAATCTTCCTTGTTGCCCGAAGTCGTGAGCGAATCCACTGACGCCGGATGTGCCCATACCTTGTTTTCGCTGACCAGCGCAGCGGCCGTGACCTGCGGCATCATGAAGCCGGAGTTCAAGCCAGCGCCAGGCGCCAGAAACGCCGGAAGCCCTTCGCTCAGCGCCGGATTCACCAGACGTTCCAGCCGCCGCTCGCTGATTCCGGCCAGAGCCGACAACGCTATCGCCACAAAGTCGAGCGCGAATGCCAGCGGTTGGCCGTGGAAGTTGCCGCCCGAGAGGATGTCGCCAAGCGGCGCTTGTCCGGCCGGCGCCGGTTTTGCGCCAACCTTCCTGGGTTCAATGAAGACCAGCGGATTATCGACCGCCGAATTCATCTCAACCTCGAACACCGAACGCGCATATGCAAGCGTGTCTCGAACCGCGCCGTGCACCTGCGGCATGCAGCGCAGCGAGTACGCATCCTGCACCCGTCCGCAGTCGCGGTGCGAGGCACGCAGTTCGCTGTCTTCGAGCAGGAGGCGCAGATTTGCCGCCACCGTGAGTTGGCCGCTATGCGGACGCACGCGATGTATGCGTTCGTCGAAGGCGACGTTCGTTCCCTTTAGCGCGTCCAGTGAGATCGCACCGACCACGTCGGCGGTGTTGGCCAGCGTCTCGGCTTTCAGCAGTGCCAGGCATCCCACGGCCAGCATGGCCTGTGTGCCGTTGATTAGCGAAATGGCTTCTTTGGCAGCCAGTGTTACGGGCTTAATTTCCGCCATCTTCATGGCCTCGGCGCCAGTAACCTTGCGCCCCTCGAAGATGGCCTCGCCCTCGCCAATCAGTGCCGCAGCCAGGTGAGCTAACGGTGCAAGGTCGCCGGACGCACCGACGGAACCCTGCGATGGAATGACGGGATGCACGCCGCGGTTCAGCATCTCGCAAAGCGTGTCGATGATGACGGGGCGAACGCCGCTATAACCTTTCGCCAGCGAGTTGGCGCGCAGCAGCATCATCGCGCGCGACTCATGCTCGCTAAGCGGCTCGCCAACGCCGACCGCGTGCGAGCGCACCAGGTTGATCTGCAATTCGCGAACCTGCTCGCCCGAAATACGCACGTCGGACAATTGGCCGACGCCCGTCGTGATGGCATATGCCACCAGGTCTCTCTCGACGAGATCGTCGACCACGGCGCGAGCCTTTTCCACCGCCTGCCGCGCCTGCGGCTCCAGGATTACGGGACGTCGTTCGTAAATGACCTGCCCGAGTTCTTCAAGTGTGAGATCGTTTCCATTGATATGAAGGATATTCATGCGGAACCCTCTGCCTGCGACCGTCAACTCAGCATTGGCGCGCCCATTGCATCGCAGGCCGGAGCAGAATTGCAGTGGCAAACGCTCCATTGTAAAGGTTTGTCTAAGAAAACCGTATGACTCTCCGCGAAGGCGCTTGTTAGCGGCCCATAGCGCCGGTGAAGGGGGTCATGTATTTTTCTGGCAGAGTAATTCGCTGCATATCGCCGCCAACGACAAGATGAGTTGTTGTGCCCTCTGCTAGCAACGTGTTGTCGGTCTGGCGCAGCACTTCATAACCGAACTGTATGAGCGCTCCACGCACGTTCTGTATGGACGTACGGATCAGGATCTGGTCGTCATATCGTGCTGGAGACTTGTAGCGGCAACGTACTTCGGCAACCGGCAACTGGACGCCATCGGCTTCCATCTCCCGGTACGTGTACCCGATCTGGCGCAGCAGTTCCACCCGTCCAACCTCGAACCAGACGATGTAATTCGAGTGATAGACCACACCCATCTGGTCGGTCTCGGCATAGCGAACGCGCAGGCGCGCTTCGCCGACGGTTGCGGCAGGACCACGATGAGCGGTCAACATTCCTCCCTTTTGTCCGTTCTTGCGCGCAACCGGTGCGGCAGCAGAACTCATTTACCGCTCCAGTTAGGCTTGCGCTTCTCAAGAAACGAGGTTACGCCTTCGCGGAAGTCGTCGGTCGCGCGTATGCGCGCGTTCGAATCTACGGCGGCCTTGATATGTTCGTTCAGCAATTCGAATGAGTAGCCGGTCAGCAATTGCTTGGTTGCAAGCAGCGAGGCGGGAGCGTTTTCCATCAACTGCGACGCCAGTTCCCGGGCGCGCGGCACAAGTTTCTCCGGCAAAACCACTTCGGTTGCCAAGCCCATCCGGAACGCTTCCTCCGCGCCGATGATGCGGCCGGTCAGCAGCAGATCGCGCGCATGCTTTTCGCCAACCTGGCGGATCAGGAAAGTCGAGACGATCGCCGGCAGGAACCCGATACGCACTTCCGTGTAGCCAAATTTCGCTTCCGTCGAGGCCAGCGTGAAATCGCAGAGCGTCGCGATGCCGCACCCGCCTGCAATGGCAGGTCCGTTGACGACCGCAATCGTCGGCCTTGGGAATTCGTAGATCGACCGGAAAAGCAGGCCCATCCTCTGAGAATCCTTCAGATTCTCAGACGAAGATCGGGCCGTGATCTCCCGCAGGTTGTCCAGGTCCATGCCGGAACAGAAGGCTTTGCCAGCCCCGGTGAGCATCAGTACCTGTGCAGAAGACTGCTCCACGTCCGCGAGCGCGAGCAGCAGTTCGTCGATCAGTTCATAACTGATCGCGTTGCGCTTGTCAGGTCGATTAAAAGTGATGGTAGCGACGGCGCCATCATGCGCGAGCGTGAGTGTGTTGTAGGCCATACGTTAAGCCTATTCAGTGTAAAACACGCGGCAGGGAATAGTCAGCCCGGAGGTCGTAGGTGAGTTTCACGAAGCGTGGTTTGCCGCAATCTCCGCATTCATCGCCAGCACCGCATCCAGCGATTTTCGGATCGGAAGTTTAATTCCGCGCGCGGCCAGTGTTTCCAGCACGATCTCCGTAGGGATATTCCCGATCAGCGAATCCTGCGCGAAGGGACATCCGCCCAATCCGCCTATGGCCGAGTCGAAGCGCCGTGCGCCGGCGTCATACGCGGCCAGCACTTTCGCCGCTGCGTCGTCGCGACGCGAATGCATGTGTACGCCGATCTTCAGCCACTCGAATTGCGAGACTACGGAACTCACAAGTCCAGCGATTTGCTCAGGCTTCGACATGCCAACCGTGTCCGCCAGCGACACCGTGTCGATCCCCATGTCCGCGAGATTCTCTACGGCGGCGAGCACTTCTTCGACGCTCCAGGAATCGCCATACGGATTGCCGAACGCCATCGATATGTAAACAACCATGTCGAGCCCGGCTTCGTCGGCCTTCTTCTTGATCGCCTCCAGCACGTCGAAGTTCTCCTCCGGAGACTGGTTCTGGTTTTTGCGGAGAAACGTTTCGGAGATCGAGTAAGGGTAGCCGAGCGTGCGCACCGCGTCGGTGGCGATGGCGCGCTCCGCTCCCTTTTCGTTTACCACGATCCCGATGATCTCAACGTCATCCGGCGGGTCGAGCTGCTTCAGCACCCCTTCGCTGTCGGCCATCTGCGGCACGGCCTTCGGCGATACGAAGCTCGCGGCGTCCAGGTGCTTAAAGCCCGCTGTAATCAGCGCCCGCAGATACTCCACCTTCGAGCTCGTAGGAATCTGCACCTGAAGGCCCTGCCACGCGTCGCGCGGACACTCGATGATCTTCACGGAATCAGGCATAGAGCAATTCAGCAGTGCGGCTAGTTATGTCTGCAATATCCCAACATTAAACGTCGCGACATCCGGATTATGCCGAGCCGATCTCAGCGCCCACGTGATTGCTTCACGCGTCTCGATCGGGTCAATGATGCGGTCTACCCACAGGCGTGCCGCACCGTAGCGCGGATCCGTTTGCTGGTCATAGGTCGCCTTTACGGACTCGAATAGCTCCTTACGGTCGGCGTCGGTAATCTTCTTGCCCTGGCGTTCGAGTTGCTTGACCTTGATTTCGACCAGCGTTGAGGCCGCCGAATCGCCGCTCATTACGGCATAGCGCGCGCTCGGCCATGCGAATACGAACCGCGGATCGTAGGCTTTGCCGCACATCGCATAGTGACCCGCGCCGAACGACCCGCCAACGATGACCGTGATCTTCGGCACGACGGAGTTCGAAACCGCGCTGACCATCTTTGCGCCTGCTCGAATGATGCCGCTCCACTCAGCATCGCGTCCCACCATGAAGCCGTTCACGTCGTGGATGAAGACCAGCGGCACCAGGTTCTGGTTGCAGTCCATAATGAAGCGCGCTGCCTTCTCGGCGGAATCCGTATAGATCACGCCGCCGAACTCTATGCGCTTGTTACCCTGGTGATCCACCTGCTGCGCGTGCATCTTCTGGTTTGCCACGATGCCGACGGCGTAGCCGTTGATGCGCGCATATCCGCAGATAAGCGTCTCGCCGTAATCGGGCTTGTACTCGTCAAAGCGGCTGCCATCGACGATGCGCGCGATTACTTCCTTCATGTCGTACGGTTTCGATGCATCGGCTTCCACGATTCCGTAGAGGTCTTCCGCCGAATACAGCGGCGCTTCCACGGTTTCCGAGCGGTGGAAGGGTGCCGGTTGGCGATAGCCCATCTTGTCCACCAGCGAGCGGATGCGTGCAATGCAAGCCTCGTCGTTCGGTTCCTTGAAGTCCACCGTGCCGCTGATCTCGGCGTGCATGGTCGCGCCGCCCAGTTCCTCTGCCGAAACCTTTTGTCCAATCGCCGCCTGTACCAGCGCGGGGCCTGCCAGGAAAAGGCCGCTGCCTTCGGTCATCAGCACGTGGTCGCACATGACGGGCAGATAAGCACCGCCGGCAACGCACATGCCCATGATGGCCGTGATCTGCGGGATGCCCTTGGCGGACATGACGGCGTTGTTGCGGAACACGCGGCCAAAGTCATCCGTGTCGGGGAAGACGTCTTCCTGCAAAGGAAGGAAAACTCCGGCGGAATCGACGAGATAGATCGTCGGCAGGTGGTTATCGATGGCTATGTTCTGCGCGCGAATGACTTTTTTCGCCGTCATCGGGAAGAAGGCACCGGCCTTCACCGTCGCATCGTTGGCGATGACCATGAAGAGCCGGTCACAAACGCGTCCCAGGCCGGTGATCACGCCCGCTGCCGGCGCACCGCCCCATTCCTCATACATTCCATAAGCCGCATAGGCGCCGATCTCAAAGAACTCAACGTCGGGATCGAGCAGTAAGTGCAGGCGCTCGCGTGCCGTCAGCCGGTTTTTCTTGTGCTGTGCGGCAATCGCCTTTTCGCCGCCGCCTTCACGGATCGCCTCTTCTTCGTTGCGGACCTCGGCCACTTTGTGCGCCAGATCACGCGTGTTTGTCATGAAGCGCGCGTTCTTGCTGTCAATCTTGGAGGCCAGTACATTGGCGGGAAGTTCCGATATCGTATTGCTCTTGCGGTCGGCCATAAACCCTCACACCCCGGCGAAATCGTAGCCGGGCGTAACCGGATCACGAATGAATGAAAACCCCCTAAGCGTAAATGAGCGGTACGGGATACGCAATGGAGACTGGTCACAGGCTTAGGGTTGACCCTAAGCACAGCAATGTGCGCGCGAGCGGCGAAGCGCCTCCTTCAGCGGGTCAGGCGCGACCGCGTTCACCAGGCGCCTTCATCAGTCGCTGTCCCATGGCCGCGAACTCGTGAGCCGAAGGCCCAATGAGCGTGGCAATTTCCGCCAGGTCGGCTCCCAGGGAGAAGAAGCGCTCGTTGCCAATGATGACCAGCGGCTGCGCGTGGACCGCGAGCCTGAGCACCGCAGCCGTAAGGGCCAGCACACGAGCACGAGTCATCGTTATTGTCCCACGTCTCAGGGTAAGTGCGTTAGACCGGAACCGGGACGCTCTCGACGATCTCGCGCAGAATCTCTTCGGCCTGCTCGGATTTCTTTCGCAGGGACGAGTAACGCGCGTTGACCACTACGCGATGTGCGAAGGTGTGTACAGCGAGATTCTTGAAGTCTTCCGGCGTGCAGAAGTCTCGGCCTTCGAGGAAGGCCATACCCTGGGCAGCTCGATAGAGCATAAGGGAGCCGCGAGGCGAGACTCCGAGAGAAAGTTGATCCGACTCGCGCGTCTTGTTAACAATCTGCAACGCGTAATCCACCAGGGCTTCATCCACGCGAACCTGGCTCACGAACTTCTGGAGTTCGGTAATCTCGTCGGCGCTGAGAACGGGACGGACATCGTCGAGACGCGCCGCTCCGGCCTCGCCGCGCAGGATCTCGCGCTCGCTGCCGGCCTCGGGGTATCCCATTTGTACCCGTAAAAGGAAGCGATCCATCTGCGATTCCGGCAGGGGATAGGTGCCGTGGTGCTCGATGGGGTTCTGCGTGGCAATGACGATGAACGGCTGTGGCAGGGGATGCGAGTAGGAATCCACCGTGACCTGCTGCTCGTTCATGGCTTCGAGCAGGGCGGACTGCGTCTTGGGCGTGGTGCGATTGATCTCGTCGGCGAGCAGCACGTTCGTGAAAACCGGGCCGCGCTTGAATTCAAACTGCTGCTCGGTGGCCGAGTAGATGGAAATGCCGAGCACGTCGCTGGGAAGCATGTCGCTGGTGAACTGAACGCGCTGGAACTGGCAATCAATGGCGCGAGCGAGGACCTGCCCGAGCGTAGTCTTGCCAACGCCGGGAACGCCTTCAATGAGCAGATGACCGCGCGCGAAGACCGCAACCAGGGCAAGGCGGACGACTTCGTTTTTACCGCGAATAACGGAGCGTAGCGCAGACTCGAGGCGAGCAGCGCGATCTAGCAGGGCGGCAGGCGCAGATTGCGGTTGCATCTGGCAGCGATTGTACTAGAGAGCACGCGGAAGTTGTTGCTCCAGGGTTTCAGCGAGCATAGGGATCCTTCGACTCCGCGACTACGTCGCTGCGCTCAGGAAGACAACATTGGTTGCGCTGCTCAGGAGGAGGAACTAGGCCGCCAGCGCGCGCCTGTGTCTTTCTTTACACGCTCTCCGGTGACATTCCGGTGAGTCGCGCAATGCGCTCCGGAATCGGAGGATGCGTAGAGAACAAGTTTCCGAAGTTGACACCGAGCATCGGTTTCACGATAAACATATGCGCCGTTGAGGGCGAGGCCTGCATAGGCACGCGCTTGGAATACGAATCTAGCTTGCGGAGAGCGTTGGCCAGCGCATAAGGATTCCCGGTGAACTTCGCGGCGGTGGCGTCTGCCGCATACTCGCGGGAACGAGAGACTGCCATCTGAATGAGCATCGCCGCGATTGGGGCGAGGATCATCATGAAGAGCGCGCCGAGGGCTCCGCCTCCGTTGCCGCGATCGCGATCATCGCGACCACCCATGCCGCCAAACAACGCGGCGTAGTATCCCATGCGCGCCATCATCGTGATGGCACCGGCGAGGGTGGCGGCAATGGAACTGATAAGAATGTCGCGGTTGCGAACGTGGCCGAGTTCGTGAGCGAGCACGCCTTCGAGTTCATCGTCCGTGAGCAGGGTCAGGATGCCTTCCGTTACAGCAACGGATGCATGCTGCGGGTTGCGTCCGGTGGCGAACGCGTTGGGCGAGTCCTGCGGGATGACGAATAACTTCGGCATCGGCAGCCCAACCTTCTGGGTCAGGCGTTCCACGACGTCATACACGCGCGGCAGTTGATCGCGTGTGATGGGCTTCGCGCGATACATCGCGAGAGCAATCTTGTCCGAGAAGAAGTACGAAACGAAATTCATGACCGCCGCCAGCACGAATGCGAGCACCATTCCGCGCTGGCCGCCGAAGGCCTGACCCATTAATACCAGGAACAAAGTAAGGCCCGTTAGCAGGGCCGCTGTCTTAAACGTGTTTCCCATGTTATGTAGATGCTACAGGATGTCGTCCGGTCGCGCCAACGCGGAACGCCGGAGATTAAGCCGCTTCCCTATAACGATAGGACTCAGTGCGCTCCAGTGCATTGAAATCCGTCATGGCAGTGATGGCGGTTTCGCCGATTGCCTGCATTTGGAAGAAGCGGGATTCAGCTTCGTCGCCGAAGCCCATGACTTGCGGCATGGTGGCGGTGAGGCCGGCAAGTCCCATGTCGATACGTCCATGCGTGTGATAGCTGATTGCCTTGACGATTCCGCCGGGGTAGTCGGTAAAAATGCTGTTGGTGACGGTGGCTACTCCGCAGATGATGGAACTGATAGCAGCTCGTTTGTCCCGATTCCAGAACAGCGCGCCCACGGTGAAAAAAGTGGCGGCGACAGCGTAGTCAATGACGGCGTGAGCCCTGGGCCCTACGACTTTGGGCATTTGGTTGGCGAACATCGACATGCTCTTCTGAACAAGTGGCATCTCTGGTTTCCTCTGATTGAAAGATGCGCAGGGCGGGGGACTGGTTGGGGGGGAGGGTGCGCGCGGCCGGGGCGACCTTCAGGTGCTGCTCGCCGGAATCGAAGTGGCCACTCGAGTGAGTGGCCTCTTCGATTCCTTTCTTCACATCGCCGAACTGCCGAACTCAGACGCGAGTGGCACGGGATAGAGCACGCTGCAAGGTTTGGTCGAGCGCAGCCTTGTGCTTCTCGTACTCCTCTTGCGTGATGGCGCCCTGCTGGCGCTCGATCTCCAATTGGAAGAGTTCTTCTTTCATGGCTTCAAGCAGCGCGTTCCCGGAGCTTATCGCGACAGGGGCACTGGCCGAGGCTGCGGGAGCGGCGGCGGAAGTCTGAGATGCACCTGTTGTGGCCAGAGCGGCGGGGCGGCGAGTCAGCATGTACGCGCCACCGGTGAGTGCGATTCCGAGCCCGCCGAGAACCCACCACTTGTATTTTGCGAGCGGGTCGGGAGCGTCAATAGGCGGGCCTAATCCGCCGCCGGGTCGGCTGTCATTCTGCGTGCCACCCGTCGCGCCGCCAGATTGGGATTGTGCGGCCTCAGTCTGATCTTCAGGAATCGCACCTTGGCCAGAGACACGGAACGAGAGATCCTGACCGGGCCTGGCGTTCGTTACAACCTGAACGTTGGTACCCTGCTGATCTGGCATAGGGCGGAACTGCGCAGCATTCTTCGCCTCAAAGCCCATTGTCGCCGGCAGGACAACAACAAAGTGGTCGAAGGCGTGCGCGAGGCGCGGCGTAATCACTGCATTGCCCGAATAGTGGAGATGGTAGGCGAGCTGAAATCTGGTTTCACCGGGGCGCAATGGGAAAGAGAATCCGTAATGGTTCTTCTCCTTAAGCGGCGTCGGAACGTTGGAGACCGGCTGCCCGTTGGGTCCCTGGGCATCGGCGGTGTCGATCTGCGCGCCTTCCGGTAGGACAACCTCGAAGGTGCTGTCTCCGACGACAGTGCGTGGTGGCCGGGAGTCGTTGCGCACGGCGTAGAGTTCGATCACCTGCATGGTGTTGCCGTCGGCCTGCACGCGGATGACGTTGACGTTTCCAGCGAGCGCGTCGATCTTCTTAGCGGCTTCGTAGATCTGAATTTCGGCCGTGCTGGTTCCGGGGGGAACCATCTTAAAATAGCTTGCGTTCTGGTAGCTGACGCGCACGAGGTGCGGCACCTGTCCGCCCTCCATTGGCATGGAGAAGCGGCCTTCGGCATCGGTCTTTGTTTTGGCAGCTTCGTTCATGCCTTGCGAAAGATCGAGCAGCACGACCTCCACGCCTGCGGCGGGTTTTCCGGTCGTACCGTTTCTGACCGTTCCGGTAACGTTCTGTGCCGCTGCCATTGCGGTCAGCAGTAGCACGGCACAGCAGACTTTCATCATCGTGTTTGTTCTCACGCGCGTGCTCCTTTGTCCGCGTTGCGTTTTGGGAGCAGCGAGCGGCGCGCCTTCTCCAGTTGTTCAATCTCAGCGAGCACGCCGGTAGCTTCTTCTTCCATCGAAGCACGCATGGTCTGGAAATCGGCATCGCTAAGTTTGCCCGCCTTGTATTCGAAGTTGAGGTCGCGGAGGTTTTCGTAAACCACGTCCTTGCGTTCGTAGAGATAGGCGAGGCGCGTCTTCTCTTCGCCACTCTCAACCTGTACGGGCATGAAGATGTAGATCAGCAGGCAAGCCGCAAAAAGGATGCACCCGAACAGGATGAACGTGGAATCAGTCGCATCCGGCAGTGGGGCGACTTGCATTTGCAGCAGGGCAAGAATCACAGTTCGGTCTCCTTGCGCGCGCGCTCGCGGAGTTCGTCGAGTTGCTCCGGAGGCAATCCAGCAGCGGCGTTCGCGGCGCGGTACGCGGGACGCAATTTCCATGTGCGGATGACAACAATGACAGCGCCCATCGAGGCGAGGAAAATCGCAAAAGGCATAATCCACGCCACCCGGTTGAATCCCGTGGTAGTGGGTGCGGAAAGCACGGTGTTGCCGTATTTCTGCACGAAGCTCTGGAGGATCAGCGAATCGCTGTCGCCACGCTGCATGCCGGCGGCGAGTTCCTCGCGCATACGGTCGCTGAACGAGCAACCGACATGATTGCATTCCAGCAGCACCTGGTTGCAACCGCACATGCACATCAGGTTGTGTCCGAGTTTGTTGAAGCGCGCGTCGGTGCTTCCGTCTCCTGCGCCCAGCAATGTGATCGCGCATAGCGCGATAGCCATCAGCAACAACGTGCGGCGAATCGTTTGTCGAAGTCTGTTCATCGGACCTCAGGGGCTATAACCCCGGAATTCGTTACCGCGGAAAAAGTCTTTTCTTGAAGACATCGACCTCAGCGGCTAAAGCCGCCGTTCATCCGTTACGACTTACGGCACGCCTGAAGGCGTGCCCCTTCAAGGAATCGAGTTTTTCAGCGCCTGTAAAGCGTATTCAGCGCCTGTAAAGCGGCCTTTTGCCACTTACAACGCGCACGATGACGTGCCCTGAGTTCTTCAGCAGCCTGTTTAGCCACCGCCATAACGAAACTTAATCGTCCCCGCCGGCCGTCGTTGTGCTGCTGGCAACAGCGTCAGCCGGAACGGCGGCCCGCTCACGCGCCGGTGATGCCACGCTGGAAGCCGCCATGTTCGGGAACAGCGCGATTATTGTGCCAATCAGCAGGATATGGGCTCCCATCCATATCCACAGCACGAGCGGGTTCAAGTGCGCCTTGATGATGGGCCGTCCGGTGTCCTGGTTGATTCCGGTGTAAACGAGATAGAGGTCTTCGCGAAGCGTGGAGCGGTTCGCCACGATGGTCGCCGTCTGCTCGCTTGCCTTGTAAAAGCGGCGTTCGGGGAACATGGTGTCGACCTGCTTGCCGCCCTTGAAGACATCCAGGATGGCCCATTCGCTGCGGTAGTTCGGTTTGTCGTCCTGCGTGTAGGAGCGGCAAACGAGCGTGTAAGAACCAATCTGCATCTTGTCGCCGAAGCCGAGTTCCTGTTCGCGGTCCGAATTGAATGCCGATCCGGCGAAGCCGATGATGACGAGGACCACGCCGAGGTGAACGATGTATCCGCCGTAGCGGCGCGTGTTGCGGCGCGTCAGCTGGATCATGCCGGCGAAGACGTTGGAGTTATTGTGACGGGCGATAACGCGTCCGCCGCGCCAGAACTCAGAGAAGATCGTGGCAGCGACAAGCACAGAAAGCGTGATACCCATCAATGAAAAGAAAACCGAGCTGTCCTGCCAGGGCTTCATGCCGCCGATGATGAGCGCCACGGCGGTAAGCGCGGCAACAATGGTCGGGATCAGGAAATTGCGGCGCAGACTTTCCATGGACGTCTTGCGCCACGCAAGCAATGGCCCGATGCCGGTGAGAAGCAGCAGAAACATCGCAATCGGAATGTTGACGCGATTGAAGAACGGCGGGCCGACGGTGACTTTCGTCCCCTGCACCCATTCCGACAGGACGGGGAAGAGCGTGCCCCAAAGAACGGCGAAGCAACTCACGAGCAGCAGAACGTTATTGAACAGGAAACTGGATTCGCGCGAAACCAGCGACTCCAGCTTGTGCTCGCTCTTGAGGTGTGAGCGGTTCTTCACGAAGAAGAAGACGCACGTCGCGAATGTCAGAGCCAGGAATACGACGAACCAGGGGCCAATCCCCGATTGTGCGAAGGCGTGTACGGAACTGACGACGCCGGAGCGCGTCAGGAAGGTGCCGAAGATGGAAAGCAGGAACGTGGAGAAGATTAGCCACATGTTCCAGACCTTCATCATGCCGCGCTTCTCCTGCATCATCACCGAGTGCAGGAAAGCCGTGCCGGTAAGCCACGGCAGCAGCGAAGCATTCTCAACCGGGTCCCAGCCCCAATATCCGCCCCAGCCCAGCACGGCATAAGCCCAGTGTGCGCCGAGGAAGATTCCGCAGGTAAGGAAAGCCCAACCCACCATGGTCCAACGCCGCGTGATGTGAATCCACTTCTCGCCGGGATACTTCATGATGAGGGCAGCGAGGGCGAAGGCGAACGGCACGGTCATCCCTACATAGCCGAGGTAGAGCATCGGCGGATGGATGACCATCTCCGGATATTGCAGGAGAGGATTGAGGCCGTTGCCATCCGGCGGAATGGTTCCGCTGACGGTGGCAAACGGATGCGCCGCAAAATTCACCAGCAGCAGGAAGAAGATCTGCACGGCGGCAATGATGACGGACGCGTACGCCACCAGGCGCGTGTCCACCTTGTGCCGCAGCCGCAGCACCAGGCCGTAGGCGGCAAGCAGCCAGCACCAGAAAAGCAACGAACCTTCCTGGCCAGACCACAATGCCGCAAACTTGTACTGGATGGGCAGGTCGCGATTGCTGTGGTGAAGAATGTACGCGACCGAGAAGTCATTCCGGAACGCCGCCAACACAAGCGCCAGTGACGCAGCCGTGACGGCGACGAAGATGGCGATACCGGCGCGTCGCGCAGTTTCGCCAAGGATTTCGTTGCGCCGCATCAGCGCGATCGTTCCCGCACCAAACGCGTAAACGCTCAATGCAAGTGCCAGCAACAGTGAGAAACTTCCGATTTGAGGCATGGTGAGTGTTTGCCAGTATTCTTCCAGAAAGCCGCTGCTCCTACAACTTGCGAACAGCGGCGCTGGGCCGATCTGCGCGCAAGTAACGAAGGAGGATCAGCGGGAACGAGGCGAGCCCACATCGCCCTTTACATCGTCGTCGTCCTTCTACATCGTTCCGCTACATACCTGATGAGAACGCGGCACGAAAGTTGCAGTAAGTTCGCATCGCGAAACTCAGCAAAGCAAAAAGCCGCGCCCCCGGGGAAGCACAGCCGTGATCTTTGTATGTTGACGCTGTTTGTTTACGTCATGTTTACGTCAACGAACTCTCACCCGGTTGGCCGTCCGCAACAGAAAGCGCCGTCTGCACGAGATCGATCAGTTCTGCGGGTGGGAGCGGTTTTTGCCGGAACTCCACGCCCAGGCCTTCATATTCGTCTTCCGCTTCAGCCATGCCGCTTACGACGATGACAGGGATTTCCGAGTTTGCTTTGCGCAGTTCTCGGACGAAGTCGGCCCCGCTGGCCTTCGGCAGGACGTGATCGGTTATTACCGCGCCGAAGAGCCGGTGTTGCGTTTTTAGCAGCGCCAAGGCGCTTTCCGCCGTGGTAGCAATGGACACTTGAAACCCCGCATCGCGCATGATCGTTTCGCGCACGCGCAATTGCAGCGGGTTGTCATCGATGATAAGAATGTGGCTCAAGGTTACGGGACTCTGATGTACTTCGATTTCACAACCGGTCATCTCTCTCCGATGCCTGCCAGTGTGGTTCAGGCAGTACGCTTCCCGCGGATCTGGATTTCAGCTTGCAACCAATCTTCCTGAGCAGTGCCGCCGTGGCCGCCGCGTTCTTTGTATATCTCGTATGCGCGGCGCCGGATCTGTTCCTCCGTGCTGATCGTGATGTCCTGGGTCTTAGGCATAGAAGTCACTGATGCTTTCGTTGCTGTGGCGGCAGTTTTGTTCTTCTTCTCGGAAGTCTTTTTTGCGGTGGGGCCGGTTGCTTTCGTGGATTTCGGCATCGAACACCAACTCCTATATGAATAAAAATTGGGCAACGGGATGGAATACTACTGGTTTTTTGTGAAGCAGGTTCTCACCCCTGAGTCCTTGAGGAGATGATAAACCTAGGGCACTGTGGATATCAGGGGCGAAACGGAAATTTTTGCCGTAACTCCGAACTACAGCACGCATGTGACTTTTTATGTCGCGAAGCGATATTGCGGGCAGAATTGAATTAATGAAAGTCGTGCGACGCGATCTCGGCGGCGCTGACGCGCATGGGTAACACGCGATCGGCTTTGACGGAGACGACTCCATCCAGGTTTTGCAGAATACCTTCAATGAAGAGAAGCCGTTCTTCGACTAGCAGCAGCCGGTTGGCTTCGAAGAGGCCGGGGGTGATGATAATGTTCGCGATTCCGGTCTCGTCCTCCAGGCTGAGGAAGACAAAGCCATGCGCGGTTCCGGGGCGTTGACGCACAATGACAGTTCCAGCAACGCGCACGCTTCGGGCATTGGGAATGTTCGCGAGTTCTGCTGCTGGCACTGCCCCCATCTTCGTCATGCGTGCGCGATGGTACGACATGGGATGCGGGCCGACGGTGAGTCCCGTGCCACGGAAGTCCGCAACCAGGCGCTCGTCGTTGGTCATGCGATTGAGAGGCGATGAGCCATCGGGCTGCGCGAGTTTTGAGAGCAGGGGACCGACGGGCTGCGAAGCCGCCTCGGCTTGCCAGAGTGCGTCGCGTCGGTGGAACTGCACGGTAGCGTGCGCGCTATTACGCGCGGGCGCTCCGGGTACGCGAACATTTATCGGTTGTTCCACACCGGGCAGGGCTTGCTGCGTAACGTCGCCCAACGAATTGAGCGCACCTATGTCGGCGAGAGCGACGAGTTCGTTCTTGCGCAACTCGGGTACACGGCGTGCAAGATCGGCAATGGACTCGAATGGGCGACGAGCACGTTCGCGCAACAATGTAAGCGCAGCGTCCTCGCGAAGACCCCGAACGTAGCGCAGGCCCATGCGAACAACCGGCTTTCCGGATTCGCCGCCGCGTGACGTGCGACGACTTTCATCTTCAGTTTCCAGTGTGCAGAGCCAGTGTGAGGTGCAGATGTCTATGGGCTTGATGAGCAGTCCATGGCGCTGCGCGTCTTTGACGATAGTGGCTGGCGAATAAAAGCCCATTGGCTGGTTATTGAGCATGGCTGCGGTGAAGGCCGCGAGGTAATGAGTCTTCAGGTACGCACTCGAGTAGGCGATTAGCGCGAAGCTGGCGGCGTGCGACTCCGGGAATCCGTAGAGTGCGAACGAGACGATGGATTGGATGATCTGCTCCTGCGCTATGGGCACGATGCCGTTGCTTGTCATGCCGCGTCGCAGCTTGACCTCAATTTCTTTCATGCGCTTTTCGGAGCGTTTGGCCCCGAGAGCTCGACGCAACTCTTCGGCCTCGCCGCCGGTAAAGTTGGCGGCGACCATGGCGATACGTAAAAGCTGTTCCTGAAAGAGTGGCACGCCAAGGGTGCGCTCGAGGATGGGCTCGAGCGAAGGATGCGCGTACTCGACTGACGTGCGGCCTTGCCGTCGCTTGATATAGGGGTTCACCATTTCGCCGACGATGGGGCCGGGACGAATGAGTGCGACCTGTATCACTATGTCGTAGAAATTCTGCGGACGAAGCCGCGGCAGGCATGACATCTGCGCGCGGCTCTCGATCTGGAACATGCCTACGGTATCGGCCTTCTGCAACGCGGCGTAAACGCCGGCATCATCGGGCGGCAGGTGCGCGAGCGAAACCTGTTCGCCGTAGTGTCGTTCGATGAGCGAGACGGAATCCTTTAATACGGCCATCATGCCAAGGCCGAGCAAATCCACCTTGATGATGCCCATGTCGGCGCAGTCTTCTTTATCCCATTGCACGACGACGCGGCCAGGCATGCTGGCAGGTTCGAGCGGGACGACGGAGTCGAGTTGTCCCTGGCAGATAACCATGCCGCCGGAGTGCTGCCCAAGATGACGCGGCAAGTCCTGCACGGCCATGCATAGGCTGAGGTATTTCTGTATTCGCGGATGGCGGAGGTCGCAACCGGCCTGACGGAATTGACGTTCCATCGTGTCGTCCGGGTCCTTGTACTCCCAGGTGCCGACGAGGTGGGAGACGCGGTCGAGCGTGTCGGCGTCGAAGTTGAGAGCCTTGCCGACCTCACGTGCGGCAGAACGTCCGCGATAGGTTATGACGTTCGCGGTCATGGCCGCGCCAAGTTTGCCGTAACGTTGATACACATACTGAATGACACGCTCGCGTTCATCGCCGCTGGGCAGGTCGAGATCGATGTCAGGCCACTCGCCCCGTTCTTCGGAAAGAAAACGTTCGAACAGCAATTCCATCCCGACGGGATCGACGGCAGTGATGCCGAGCGAGTAGCAGACTGCGCTGTTGGCGGCCGACCCGCGTCCCTGGGCGAGGATGCCTTGCTCACGGCAGAAGCGAACGAGATCCCAGACAATCAGGAAGTAGCCTTCCAGCTTGAGTTTTTCGATAAGGCATAGCTCACGCTCGATCTGGCGCCGCGCACGCTGGCGCAGATGCGCCTTCGCGGGATGTCCGTAACGCTCGCGCGCGCCTTCTTCCGTGCGCTTGCGAAGAAACGACATCATGGTGTCGCCGTCAGGCACCAGATAGCGAGGGAACTCATAACCGAGATCGGCGAGGGTGAAGCCAAGGCGATTGGAGAGTTCGACGGTGTTGGCGAGAGCTTCGGGAATGTCGGCGAAGAGGCGCGCCATCTCTACCGCGCTCTTGATGTGGCGCTCGGAATTTTTTGAGAGCAGGCGTCCGGTTGCGAGCGTGCGATGGTTTCGTATGCAGGTAAAGACATCGAGCACCTGGCGCTGTGCGGCACGCGCGTACTGCGGGGCATTGGTGGCGATGACGTGCAATCCGAGCGAGCGGGCAATCTCCAGCGACGCCTGATTGCGCGCTTCTTCAGAGCGATCGTAGTGGCGCTGGAGTTCGACGTACACGTTTTCACGTCCGAAAATGCGCGTGAGTTGCTCGACCGTGCGACGAGCTTTGTCAATGCCGCCGTGTTCGAGCGCACGAGCCAGGGGGCCGTCATCTCCGCCCGTGAGACAGATGAGTCCGGCGCTGTAGTTTGCAATCTCTTCCGGACAGGTGAAGCACTCGGTGTTCTTTCGCACGCGCAGTTTCATCTGCGTTATGAGACGGCAGAGGTTCTGATAGCCGCTGCGCTCGGAGACCAGGAGGGGCAAGCGCGACTCACCGTCCAGCGAAAGCTCACTTCCAATGTGGGCTTTGAGGCCGAGTTTCTTCGCCGCCGTGTGGAAGCGCGCAGAACCGTAAACGCCGTCGCGGTCGAGCAGCGCCATCGCCCCCACGCCGCTCTCGGCGCACACTTCCACCAGTTCTTCTGGCAGGGAAGCGCCCTCAAGAAAACTGAAGGCGGAGCGGGCGTGGAGTTCTACGAACATAAATGCAGTTGCCAGTTGTCTGTTGCCGGTTTAATGCCAATTAGTTGCCAGTTGGCGGTGCCGGTTTCAGTCGTAGCAGCCATCTACGAACCACTCGCGGGTGGTGGCATCGCAAAAGATTCGGTAGAGCGCGATGTTTGTTTGGCGCTGGGTTTCTTCCATCGAGTGCTGCGTTTCTGGCGAACGCTTGTCGAGTGCAGTTGTAGTGATGGCAACGGCGATGTCCCACTGATCGCGCTGCCAGGTACAAGCGCCGTCGAGGTCGCGATGCTTAAGGTCGGATGGTTGCGTATGTTCGTTCTGCTTCGTTTCCCGGGATTCCGAACCTTCTTCACCTGCCATCCACCAGTTGCCGTTGATGCGCCAAGGTCCGGCGGCCCACACGACATTTTCTTTCGCGCTGCGTTTCTCGCTTGCGCCCAGCGATTCGCAGCTAAGCGCGATGGGACGGCCCTCGCGCAACGCCACATCGGCCCCGAGCGGCGGGCGAAATCTTCGCAATGCAACGACCGTGCGCGTGGACGGCTCCGGCGCGGAGGTGTTCGCAAACTGCTCCGGCGATTTCGGCGTAAAGCGAGTCATGCGGAACGCATCCGGCTGGTTGGTGTCGATGGTTTCCACGGAACCAGCACGCAGTTCTCTGGTGTGCTTTGGGTGCGCGCTGGGGTGATCGCCGCACTCACGCGTGCCGCGAAGTACACGATCAATGCGCGCGAGCGTGAGTTCAAGTTTCTCCGGCTCAGGAGCCAGAGGCATGAACAGCCCGCTCTGCGTGACGCGTGGGCGTGCCGGTTCGGCGACAAGACAGAGCTTGATGACGGGTGCGCCCGGCGGATTGGAGTTCAACTCCAGGTGCAGCAGCTTCAGGAAGAGCCGCGCATCGTTCATCGGTACGGGCAATGTCAGGCGGCGCTCGATAGTGGGCATCGCATCGTCGAGTTCGTTCTGTGTAGCTATGGACTCGTCCGCCACGCGATGCTCGAGTTGCATGCGCAGGCGGAGTTCATTGGTGGCCAGCGCGCGGCCGTTCATACGCGCGCATAGCTGCTCCAGCATGCGTCCGAGCAGGAACGCCAGCGGCTCGATCAACTCAACGGGATAGTCCAGCTCAAGGGCTTCTTCAAAAGCGAGTTGCGGCTCGGCGAGAACGAGGTCGCGTGTCACTGCGCCGCGCGCGAGTTGCTGCAAGCGGACACCTTCCGCTCCCAGCCGTTCGGAGAGCGACACGGCCGGCAACGCCGCCAGCGCACGGAAGTTGCGTACGCCCCACCGGTCAAGTGTCTCCAGGATGCGAGCTGCGCGCTTCTGCGCGTCCGCAGTATCGCGGCGTTTGCGCGGACCACCGGTCGGAGCGGTGGCTGCGAAGGCGGGAGTTGCGAAAAGGTGTTCAATGTTCAGCGAGGCGAGCCGCTCGGCCTCCGTTCCGGGTTCAAGGACGGTGATGCCAGCAAAGCCGCGAGCGGCGTGCATTGCGGTGTAGGGGTTCGCCGCAACGGCAATGTTGGCTTCGAGCCCGACATCAGTCACGCGGCGCGCAAGTTCACGGGCGATTTTTTGTGGCATCCCAAAGAGCCTTTCCAGTCCAGAGAGATCAAGGAGCACGGTGTCGGACGCCGTGTCTTCCACTCGCGGAGAGAACGCGTGCGCGGCATCGAGCAGCGCGGCGTGTGCTGCTCGCTCCTGCTCATGCGACCGTAGGCATAGTGCGACCGCTACCTGCGACCGTGTGTCTCGTCGCTTTTTCGTGTCTGGATTCTTGAGGGGCGGCGTGCCTTCTATGACGACGACGGCCTGCGGACGCAACTCCGCACGCGTGCGCACGATGGCTTCAGAGAGGAAACCCGGGATGTAAACACAGGCGTACATAGGAAAAGTTCGAATTTTTTCGAAGCTCATAAGCGAGCGGCTGCGGCATGAGCGCTCATGCGGTGTCGCGCACGCGTGCGATGAAATGCGCTGACTGCACAGGTTTCTTAAATCCAGCCGATTCGGGCGAGCGAATCACCTCCACGTCGACCTCGATTCCCCGCAGGAGCATTGCGTGCGTCGGGGAAGAGACCGACACTTGCGAACGCCGTGCACGTGCGCGCTCGAATCGCAGCACGAGCGACGCACAGGCGCGTGCGTATGCCTCACGCTCGATTACCAAAAGCGAAGTTGGCGTGTTCTCCACGGCACGCCGAAAGCGGAACCACGACGTGAGCGGAACCCGCCGCGCGACGTCGTCGGGGAGGTCGGCCATGTCGATGGCCACTATTCCGAATCCACCGGCTTGCAGCAACAGGTCGGTAATTTTGAGTGCCTGTTCGAGGCGGCGAAAGGCCTTGGAGCGCGCGATCTTGTCGGCACGCGGCACAAACGCCGGCTTCTCCAGAAGGTCGTGGCCGCCAAAGTCATTTCCAGCGAAGCGCTGCGTGCGCTTCTCTTTCGCCTGTTGCGCACCGTTGCAGCGAATCCAGAGCAACTGGCTGAGTTCGACGCCGGCAGCCGCAGCGGATTCGGGATCAAAGCTGTCGGTGGTATCAACCAGGGCGCAAACTTCTCCGCGCCCGGTAGCAGCGGCAAGTGAAGCCAGCAGAACGCTGGTGCGTCCCGATGACGCAGAACCGTAGATTTCTGTGAGCGCGCCACGAGGCAAGCCGCTCACAACGGCATCGAGCGGTGCGATGCCTGTCGATAGAACCTGTAGGGCTTCACGCTTCGGCAACTCCGTGGCAGCAACCATCTGGTAAGCGAGGTTGCCGAGGCTGTTGCGGATAGACTGCACACGCGCGCGTTGGTCGTCTGCCCGTGCGTCAGCAGAAGCATTTGAAGCTGCGAGTTCCGCCGCCGGTAATTTCGAAGTGGCGGATGCACCTTCTCCGCTACGAGCGAAGAAGGGCAAGGGTGCGGGCCCTTTCATGGAGTACCTCAAGAAACGGCGTGGGGAGCGAAGCTGGAAGCCATGATGCTGGGCTGCTGGGTCCATTTTCGCTTTTTATTCGCCTGCGAATGGGATTCTGCTACGGCTGCGGCGGCTTGTCAAGCATACGAAAAATGCAACATGAAACAAGCCGTTGAGACCAGCAAATCCTCAAGGCGTTCTGTACTCCGTTGGATGCAAAAACGCAGGACGCAAAAAGGCAACTTAGGTCAGAACGCGATTGCATAACGCGACTCAATCCGAAATCGGCATCCCACTGGCTCTCGGTTAGGCGATCTCTCCTGAATGCGTGCTCTGTCACTTACTCGTGAATAGCTGCTCTGGTAAACTCTCGCGGTTTTCTGAATACAATTCCCGTCTCTTGGAGTGATATGCGCCGCTTACTTTTGTGCGTTCTTTTAGCATTTGTGTCTATGTCGGCCCTGGCACAGGAATCCTATGTAGGACGTTACAATGCATTTACTGGATTTTCTTACCTGTCCACGCCGAAGATGAACCTGTTTCAGCGCGGGTTCAATGGCGAGGCCGGTATCAATGTAAACCGGTGGCTAGCGTTGGGTGCCGATTTCAGCATGTTCAAAGGCCACAGCTCACTAACGCCGGAAGAACTGACCGACGCTCATCAGGCGAATTTGGCTCCGCTGCTTCCGTTGCTTCCGCCAGGCACGAAGCTGTCGGTTCCTTACGACGCAGAAACGTACACGTTCAGCGCAGGGCCGCAAGTCAACATTCGCAAGCTGAATGCGGTGACGTTTTTCGTTCGCCCGGCCTTTGGCATCTTGTACGAGAAGGTGACAGGCAAGCCGGATAATCCACTCGCGACAACTGTTGTGACCGGGCTCGTCGGGCCAAGTAAAGCGAAGAGCGACACCGTGCTGTTCTACGGCTTCGGTGGCGGTATGGACCTTAATGTCTCCAAGCACGTTGCGTTGCGGTTTGCGGCCGACTTCGTGCACACGAACCTTTTCGAAGGCATGTTGAGGGAAGGTCGAAACAGTGTTCGCTTCTCGACAGGCCCGACGTTTCGCTTTGGAAAGAATGTCGGCGGAAAGAGCGTTCACTAGGAATCAAAACTCATGAAGCGACGCCACGCTTCTGGGATAAACGCAACGAAGCCGCTGAGAAATCAGCGGCTTTTCCGTTCTGTGTCGCACGTCGAAAATCGTGCTTACCATGTCTATTGCTTTCAGTGCATGACACCATGAGCTTTGGTTAAAGCTTGAGCCAGAGTTGAGCGACATCTACGTTCCTTGCTGGAGGTGTCGCATGAAGAAGCTGCTCGTGATTGTTTGCGTTGTGATGATGGCGGGAATCCTTGCGTCCGCACAGGTTCCTTCGGCTGGTCATGTGTTCGTGGTCGTCCTGGAAAACCATGGATACACGAGCGTGATTGGCAATTCGTCAATGCCGTACCTGAACAGCCTCGCAAGGAGGTACGGATTGGCGACACAGTATTACGCGAATGCTCACCCCTCGCTCACGAACTACTTCGTGATGACCACCGGAAGAACAATCACATTCAACGACAGTTTTTCCAGCAAGGTTACCGCCGACAACATCGTCCGGCGGTTATTGATCTCGGGTAAGACATGGAAGGCTTACGCCGAGGGATTGCCCTACGCCGGCTATACGGGGGGCGACAGGACCGGCTATGTGAAGCACCACAACCCATTCGCTTATTTTGTGGACGTGGTGAATAGCAGGTCTGAACGGCTAAACATGGTACCGTTTTCGCGATTCGCGACCGACAGGAGAAACAACGCGCTGCCGCGCTACTCTTTCGTCATTCCAAACAATTGTCATAATGCGCACGATTGTTCCCTGGGAACGGCAGACGCCTGGCTCAAGAAGAATTTCGCGCCGCTCCTTTCCACTTCCAGTTTCCAAAAAGATGGTTTGCTGATCATTGTCTTCGATGAAGCGAATTTCGGTGATAGAACGCACGGAGGCGGACGCGTGGCGTTCGTGGCTGTTGGTCCCAAGGTGAAGTCGAACTACAGATCATCAACATTCTTCCAGCATCAGAGCCTGCTGAGAACGACGATGTCGGCGCTAGGTATGAGGAACTTCATAGGCGCCTCAATTACCGCGCCGAGCATGAAGGGATTTTTCAAGTAAAGCAACAGAACGTGAGCTTCTGAGCCGCTGAGCTCCTGAGCTGTCGAGTTTTGTTGTTTGATGAGCGGAGCGACGAAGTCGCGGAGTCGAAGGACCCCTACGATCAGCACGAAGCTGGCAAAAGGGATCCCTCGACTCGGGCTTAAGCCCTCGTTCAGGATGACAGGATCTTTCGCAAAGCTTAGTAGCTGTAGCTTAGTAGCTTAAAAGCTTCGCTTTCAGCTCTCTCTTTTGAGCGAACCACCCCGCGGTTACGTCAGCTTTTCTTTTCTTCTAACTCTGCCCAGCGGGCGTAGAGCTCATCGACGATCTTCTGCGCTTCCTCAATTTCGGCGTGGACACTGAGCAGGCTCGCGGAGTCGGTCGCGATAGCGGGGTTTTCGGCGGCTTCGCGTTTTGCTGCGAGTAACTGCTCGGCATCGGCAATGCGCTGTTCGAGCGTGGCGTATTCGCGCGCTTCCTTGTAGGAGAGTTTCTTTTTCGCTGACACGGGAGGTGCGACCGGAGGGGAATTGCGCGCCGGTTGATCGCCGTTTACTGGGGTGGCAGATTTCTCGGCCTGCTTGCGCTCGGCTTGCCAAAGGTCCCACTGCGAGTAGTCGGCAAAGCGTTCAGCTGCGCCCTGGCCATCGAGCCCAAGGACAACAGTCGAGACGCGATCCAGCATGTAGCGATCGTGAGTGACGAGCACGAGCGCGCCACTGTACTCGAGCAGGCTCTCTTCGAGAATCTCCAGCGTCGGGATGTCGAGATCGTTCGTGGGCTCGTCGAGCAGCAGCACGTCCGCGGGCTGAAGCATGAGCTGTGCAATGAGCACGCGGGCACGCTCTCCGCCGGAGAGGCGTCCGACGGGCTGGTTGAGTTGCTCGCTGAGGAACAGGAAGCGTGACGCCCATGAAGCGACGTGAACCACCCGGTCCTGGTAGATGACCGAGTCGCCATGCGGCGCGAGCGCGCGGCGCAGAGTGATGTCAGGATCGAGCTGCCGGTTCTGATCGAAGTACACAATGCGCAACTGGTCGGCTCGGTGGATCTTGCCAGAGTCTGCGTTGGCCTCGCCACGCAGCAGTCGCAGCAGTGTTGTTTTCCCACTGCCGTTGGGCCCGACAAGTCCAACGCTCATGCCTGCGGTAATCGCGAAATCGAGGTTCTCGAAGAGCGTGCGTCCGCCAATCGAGTAAGTGACGCCTTTCAGCTCGATCAGGCGCTTGGTCTGGCGATCCGTGGCAGAGAAGTCAATCTTCGCGGCCGCCGTGCGAGTGCGCGCATTCAGGTCGGCAAGCTCGCCGATGAGTTCGTTCGCCTTGTCGATGCGGGCTTTGGCCTTGGTGGCGCGCGCCTTGGGACCGCGACGCAGCCACTCAATTTCGGTGCGAACACGATTCTCGAGCGCATCTTGGTGTTTGGCTTGCGCGTGCAGGAACTCTTCTTTCTTCTCTAGGAACCTGCTGTAGTTTCCGTTCACACGCAGAATGCCGTCGGGGTAAGCGCGATTCAGTTCTGCCATCTCGGTGGCGACGTTTTCCAGAAAATAGCGATCGTGGCTGACGACTACGCAAGCGAACGGCGCGTTTTTCAGAAGCGTTTCGAGCCAATCGATTCCGGCGAGGTCGAGGTGGTTTGTAGGTTCGTCCAGCAGCAGGATGTCTGGCGCCTGCACCAGTGCCTCGACGATGGCGAGGCGCTTGCGCCAGCCACCCGAGAGTGCGGCGGCTTCGGCATCGAAGTCTTCGAAGCCTGCGCGCCCGAGTGTTTCGGCGAGGCGAGTGTCGTGCTCAGACTCAAGCACGGCGGCGCGTTGCAGGGCGTCGCTGATAACGGAACGCACGGTCGCGCCGGGAGTGAACTGCGATTCCTGTACGACGTAGCTGAGGGTCGCGCGCTTGCGTACGGCGACTTCCCCGATATCGCTGTCTATATCTCCCGCGAGAATGCCGAGCAATGTGGACTTGCCGGAACCGTTTGGCCCGATGAGGCCGATACGCTCACCTTCGGAAACGGTGAACGAGACGTTCTGGAAAAGCGGCGCGGCACCGTAGGTTTTCGACAGGCCTTGTGCGTTGAGAATCGGCGGCAATGACTGGTTACGTTCCTTTGTTGGTCTCTTTTGAGGATATCAGGAGTGCCGCGTTCTCGAACTTCGTCAACTCGCTCAGGCCGCAAGTTCCGAATTTTCAAATTCTTGACTGACGTTCATTTCGGAGCGCATTCGCGTGGTGACTTTAGGTTTGCGAGGTGGAGAGTTGAAATCCGTGGTTACCAAGTAGTAAATGGTATGAGCGGTCCTCGCACAGCCGTCAAGATGAAGGTCAACTCGTGTTGCAGGATTGTTAGCGCAACCTGCGGGAACCCGGTGCGCATCAGCCAAAGCACCTGTCTTTGCAACCGCCGTGCAGACGCGCATGGTTGAAGGAGGAACGATGTCAACGGCTGTCCACGGGCACCTATCGCCGATTGCCGACGGGCTTGCGCGGAGATTCATCGCAGTACGTACGCTGAGTATGCGCCTGACTGAGAACCTCTCTGCCGAGGACCAGATGCTGCAGTCAATGCCCGACGCGAGTCCGATCAAATGGCATCTTGCGCATACGACATGGTTCTTCGAGACGTTTATCTTGCGGGACCACGTTCGTGCGTACAAGCCGCTGGATGAGCGTTACAGGTACCTCTTCAATTCCTATTACAAACAAATCGGCGGGCATCCTTACCGCGGATCGCGCGGGTTGATGTCGCGTCCGTCGCTGCAACAAGTGGATGAGTACCGCCGCCACGTGGACGCAGCCGTGCTTGCAGAATTGGAGACGGCAAGCGACGAGGTGCTTCGGTTGGTAGAACTCGGCATCAACCACGAGCAACAGCATCAAGAGCTAATGGTGACGGACATCAAACATGCTCTGTGGTCAGGCCCGCTGCTGGCAGAGGCAGCGAACGCCGGGCCTCGTCCGGCGGCGATCGCTCCGCGACTAACCTTTATCGATGTCGAGGGCGGTGTCGTGCCGGTCGGGCACGAAGGCGACGGCTTTGCTTTCGACAACGAAGGCCCTCGGCATGAAGTGCTGCTGCGGCCATCCCAGATTGCATCGCGACCAGTAACGAACGCCGAATACATGGAGTTCATGGCCGATGACGGCTATCGGCGTCCCGAGTTGTGGCTGTCCGATGGTTGGGACATGGTTTGTGCGCAGGGCTGGAATTCACCGCTGTACTGGGAGCGCATCGACGATGGCTGGTGCGAGCGCACCAGGGATGAGGTCAGGAACGTGAACGCGGCGGAACCTGTGTGCCACATCAGCTACTACGAGGCGGATGCGTACGCGCAGTGGGTCGGCGTTCGACTCCCCGGTGCACGACTGCCGCGGGAAGAGGAGTGGGAGGTAGTCGCGACGCGCACGCCTGCAACGGGCACACTGCTGGACGTCAATGTTCTGCATCCGCAGCCCGCTGCGGGAGAGGGAATGCAGCAGCTGTTCGGAGATGTTTGGGAATGGACGGCGAGTCCGTACGTCGCGTACCCGGGTTACAAAGCTGCGGCCGGCGCAATCGGTGAATACAACGGGAAGTTCATGTGCAACCAGCTTGTGTTGCGCGGCGGTTCCTGCGCGACTCCGGCGGACCACATCCGTGCAAGCTACCGGAATTTCTTCCCGCCACATGCGAGATGGCAATTCTCGGGCGTACGTCTTGCGAAGGACGTGGAGTAGCCCGCTCCATAACGATTTCGAATTTGTGAGGATTTCTGGATGGGGATGACTACATCGGCGAGCACCTATTGGCCTATGCCTGGCGGTCAAGCACGCTTTCGGCTAAGCGAGCTAAGCTCGGCTTCACGAACAATGAAAGAAGAAGTGCTCGAGGGACTGCGGCGTCTGCCGAAGACGACCCCGGCCAAGTACTTCTACGACGAACGCGGTTCGGCGCTATTCGAGGAGATATGTGCTCTGCCTGAGTACTACCCGACGCGCACGGAAAAAGCTCTTCTGACGAACAACGCGAATGAGTTGCTGCGGAGCTTGGGACGGGAGTTGTGTCTCATCGAGCTCGGCGCGGGCAATTGCGACAAGGGCAGATTGCTGCTGCAGACCGGCGCAGTATCGACGTTTGTCCCAGTGGATATCTCAACCGAACACTTGAGAACTGCCGGGCTGGATATTGCAAACTCGTTCGCCGGGATTTCTGTGCACGCCGTCGCGATGGACTTCCTGGCTGGCCTCGGAAGATTGGAAGCGCTGCTGCCGGAAGCGGGCCGGCGGGTGCTTCTGTATGCGGGCTCAAGCATTGGCAATTTCGATCCCCTCGAAGCGTGTGCGCTCCTTTCGCAGTGCCGCGCGGTGCTGGGCGATGATGGCGCACTGCTGATCGGCTTCGATCTCAAGAAAGATCGCAACGTGCTGGTTCGCGCCTACAACGACGCTCAGGGCGTGACGGCGGCATTCAATCTGAACCTGCTTGCTCGTTTCAATCGCGAGCTGGACGCCGACTTTGACCTGAATGCGTTTCGGCACGTCGCCTGGTTCAACGAGGAATTCAGCCGAATCGAGATGCATCTGGAAAGCGCAAAGAGACAGGAAGTGAGAGTGGCCGGAGAGCGCGTGGCCTTCGAGGCGATGGAGCGAATCCACACGGAAAATTCGTACAAGTATGGCGTGGATGGTTTCGATGCTCTCGCCGGCGATGCGGGATTCAGGCGAATGGCGTTGCGGATTGACGGAGCTCGCTACTTCGCGGTGGGGCTGTACGGGGTGGCATAAACGAGGGCGGCTGTTTGGTAAGCGAGGTCTTCGATGTTTCCACAGTTAGCGCGGTTCACGGATGTCGCTTTACTGTTGGTTCGAATGATGGTGGCCGCAATCTTCATCTCGAGCGGGTGGAGTCATCTTAGCGATGCTGAAGCTCGCAGCAAGAGCATAGGAATGAGTAAGGGCTTCACATTGCTCCTCGGTGCGGCAGAATTGCTTGGGGCGCTCGGCATCCTCTTCGGTGTGCTGACCCAACTGGCTGCCTTAGGACTGATCCTCGTCATGCTGGGCGCCATACAGAAGAAAGCCACGGTTTGGCACACCGGCTTCTGGGGAGAAAGCGGAACGTACGGCTGGCATTATGACTTAATGCTGGTGCTGATGTGCCTCGTCATCATCGTGACGGATGGCGGTAGGCTGGTTCTGCTCTAGCAATTAGTGACCCTAGATTGCTTGTCCGGCGCAGAAGCCAGATGCCCACGCCCATTGGAAATTGAATCCACCAAGGTGTCCGGTCACGTCCACAACTTCTCCGATGAAAAACAGCCCGGGAACTCTGCGGCTCTCCATCGTCTTGGCCGAGAGCTCGGCGGTATCGACGCCGCCCGCCGTGACTTCTGCTTTGTCGTACCCTTCCGTGTCTTCGGGCAGCACTTCCCAACGATGTACCTGTCGTTCGACTTCGGCGAGAGCCTGATTTGTCCATCCGGCGGGCTGGTACAGATCGAGCCAACGTTCGGCGAAGCGGTTGGGGAGCGTGGCGCGAAATGCAGCTTTGGCCGAGGCAATGTCGCGCCGGGCTTTCGGGTCACGCAGCGGAGCGGTGACTTCGCGATTGGGTGCGAGATCGATAACCACCGCGTCAGATTTGTTCCAGTATGACGAGATCTGAAGTATCGCTGGGCCGCTCAGTCCACGATGCGTGATGAGCATCTTTTCGCGGAAGTGCTGGCGGCTGCGTCCGTCGGCGACGGACGCAATGATTTCCGTCGAGACTCCGGCGAGATCGCAGAAGCGCTGGCGATCGTCTGGATTGAAGGTGAGCGGCACGAGGCCCGGGCGACATTCGCGGATGCGATGGCCGAACTGCCGCGCGAGTTCGTATCCGAAAGCGGTTGCGCCCATCTTCGGGATCGATAACCCGCCGGTCGCGACCACGAGCGCAGGTGCCTGGAATTCGTCTTCTCCAGCGCGCACGGTGAATCCGCTGCCATGCACCACCTCGCGCACAGGCGTTTTCGGAAGAATACGGACGCCCGCGCGACGGCACTCTTCCTCCAGCATTCCAAGAATATCGCCCGCTGAGCGGTCGCAGAAAAGCTGTCCGAGTGTCTTCTCGTGATAAGGGATGCGATGCTTTTCGACGAGCGCGATGAAGTCCGATGGGGTGTAGCGGGCCAGCGCCGACTTGCAGAAGTGAGGGTTGGCGGAGAGGAAGTTTTCCGGCTGGCAGTGCAGGTTCGTGAAATTACAACGTCCGCCGCCGGAGATCAGGATTTTCTTGCCAACGCGTTCCGCGTGATCGAGCACGGCGATGCGACGCCCGCGCTTGCCGGCTTCCATGGCGCACATGAGACCGGCGGCGCCGCCACCCAAAATGATCGCATCGAAAGTTTGAGTCACGCTTATGCGAATCTAACAGAAAGGCCCGGCATCGACCGACGGAGCGACTGTCAGGCTAAGTCTTCTGCGTGTCCCGATTTCGCGCTGCGATAAGCGGCGTCGAGGATTCGCTGGTTGATCGCGCCCTCCTGCCCAGGCACGGGAAACTGCTGCCGTCCCTCAACCGCCGCGGAAAAGGCATCGACCTGCAGAACGTAAGCGCGTGCGTTATCGACGACCTCGTTCTCTGCCGCGCCCTCATTGGGGATGAAATCTATAGTGACGGGATGGTTGATGGTCAGCCCGTTCCTTGCCGTCAAGACTCCCTCGGTGCCGACGACTTCCAGCAACGTTCGATAAGGCGAGCGATAGGAAACCGTCACCGTTCCAAGCGCGCCTTTGGGGAACAGCAGGCTGATTGCAGCAGAGGCTTCCACTTCGCTGAAGTTTTCATCCTGTTCTGCCAACGCGCTGACCCTTATGGGGTCGTCGCCGAGGATGTATCGAAGGGCGTCAATACAGTGAACGCCGATATCGTTAATCGGTCCGCCGCCGGAGATGGCTGCATTCCTGAGCCACGCTCTTGAGCTTTCTGTTCCCAGGAACGAGAAGTCGCATCGCGCGGCGACCACAGTGCCGAGGTCTCCCCGCAGAACTCGTTCGCGAAAGCGATTTACGCTTTCCGCGAAACGGAAGCACTGTGCGATACCAAGTTGAACACCCGCGGAATCTGCCGCGGCGATCATCTGTTCGGCTTGCTCAATGTTCATCGCCATCGGCTTCTCGCAAAGAATGTGCTTGCCGTGGCGTGCTGAGGTCAGGACATCGGAGAGGTGAAGGGAATTCGGGGTTGTGACGAATACGGCGTCCACGTCAGGACACCGGCAGAGCTCCTCGGTAGTCGCAAAGACATTTGGAATGCCGTAGTGCTCCGCATTCTCCCGCGCTTTGGTCTGATCGCGTCTTGAAAGAGCAACTGCAACCGACTGCTCGGATTTCTGAAATGCGGGCATCAAGCGGCGAACTGCATGCAGACCAAACCCGACGATTCCGTACCTGACCATGAGTGCCCTCGTGCGGTGTCCAACAATGCTTCGATATGTGCGTTGGCTAGCGCATAGCGCGAGCGTCGACGCGGAGTCCATAGTACATCCGTATCTATTGCTATCTGTTGGCTGAGGAGGCTACATGCTTCGGAGAACACGGAGACCGTGCCGGAACAGCTGCGACATTGGGAGAATAGGGTAAGAGAAGCGCTGTTATCGCCAGTAATCTGGAACGACAACCAAGTTCGGCGTAATCTGCTGACCATGAGCAGACATCCATTCGCCTTCGCTCTCGTTGCATTTCTCCTGTTGGTATCAGGCGTTGCACAGGAACCGGCATCTCCTGAACGAATGGCGATATCCCCATTTCGCAGTATTGTGAAACCACAGGGATGGGAATTGCCGAAGCATCGTCGCGCGAAGTCACGCAAGCTGTTCGTTGCACCTGCGGGCCAGCCAAAAGTTACTCGCGTCTATGTGTCAGAGTTTGGCAGTTCGCAGCCCATGTTCCTGCCGTGGTACTACATCGAAAACGACCGACTGATGCTTTACTCTTTCAAATTCCGACTCCCGACGTTACTGATGTTCGAGGTGGATGGAAAGCCGTTCAGATACACTGCGGCGGCAGTCGGGAGCCACATCGGGGCGAGTGCAAACGCAACGTGGACAGACCGCGACGGAGATGGAACATTTGAGGAGTTTCGATGGGCATCATCCCCGACGGAAGACTTGCCGAAATGGATCAAGGTAGCCAGTACCACCGACAAGTCATCAGGTAACAGATAGTTGGTGATATATCTGTACAGCTATCGCGAAAAGGGAAGACTTCTGCGAATTCCCGTATCAATTTCTAACGCTCCTGCGTAGAATTTTTGGCCAATGAACAAACCGTCGGTTAAGAAAGCTCATGTAACGAAAGAAAGAGATCTTAGGATACACGCCGAGCTGTGGCACACATCCAATTGCCTACTCAAGGCCGGCAAACTCGAAAAAGAGGGTTCAGCACATCAATTCAGGGCAAGCCTGATTTTCCGCGCGTTCTGCCTTGAAGCATTCTTGAACTGGCTTGGCCAGCAGCTTGTGCCGCACTGGAAATATCTGGAGCAGATCAAGACACTTCAGAAATTAGAGCTGTTGGCTGACTTGGTGAAGGTTGAGCCCGATTACGGTTCACACCCCTGGCAGATCGTGAAACTTCTCTTTCAGTTCAGAAATGAGGTTGCCCACGGTAAACCCGTATTGCTGACTAGTGAGAGCTATGAGGACTTGAATGATTTCCTTGATGGAAAGCTAGGCGAGCCCGTCAGGGCGCAGTGGGAGAAGTTTTGCACGGAAGAGAACGCCGTTCGTGCGCAGCAAGACGTAGAGAGGATTGCTAACATCCTGTACGACGCATCCGGCATTGCGAAAACAAACAAGGGGCCGATAGGTCCGTTCGCTTTTGGGTTTCAGATTCACTCAGCAACGTGCTGAGATCCAATTCGTGCGGTGTGCCCTTATCACTGTGCATAAATCGTCATCGCACACCCTATCCAGAGTGGCACTATAGCGTGTGCTAAGGGCTGTTATCGACAGTAATCTTGAATGCGCCGTGATTACGTTGTAGGTTCGGCACATGCTGCTCAGTCGAAATCTGATACGCAAGTCCTCACTAGTCTTGTGCGGCGTATTCATTCTGGTGTACATATCCGCCAAGTACCACTTCTTCACTTCATACTTCGGAACGAGTAGCGAACTGTATCTTCGTGAACACAGCGTTTACTGGGCGGTGATGGCTGCGCTGGCTCTAGCCGTGTGGATTCTGGAAAGCCGATACGAGAGATAGTTGTTGGTATATCCCCTTCTCACACATAATCCAGAGTGTCACAATACCGATGCGAAGGCCTGTTCGCATTCACAAAGAACGGAACTCATGCGCGTGATACGCACAAACGGATTCTACTTTTGTGCCGTACAACCGGTTTGGATCTTGGCTTGTGTCGCCGTTCTAGTCAGAACTCTGCTACTGCGAACTTACGACGCGCAGGAACTTGAGCTTTTCCTGATGCTTGCGTTGTCTTGGCCTATCTGTTTTGCGGCGCTTGGAATCTACTTGTACTACTTGTACGTTTTCAATTCGGTACCTACACTCACGATGGCATCGCTGTTCTCGATGTGGGCATTATTCTTCGTGGCTGGATGGCTCCAATGGTTCGTGGTACTGCCGCCAATCGTTACGAAGGTGAGATCAGCGTTGTCAACGCAAGTGTCGACCGTAAGCTGCGTACCGAAGGCGAGCGAACCCGCTGAGCATAGCGATAGGTGACGCGACATCGCTTTCTCGCACCCTGTCGCGCCTGCCTCTGTGGGTGCCTTCTCTCGACGTGCAGAGCGGATTGCTGATCAGTGAACTGCCGGGACAGCATTGGCATGAGCCGAGCTATCGTGCAGCCAGAGGACGATGAGGTCGGCACGGCGTCTTACGGAGTACTTGTTCAGAAGGTTCGAGACGTGGAACTTGACCGTGCGCTCGGAGATATTGAGGTGATTCGCGATCTCTTTGTTCGACTCGTTTTTCAACAAGGCGTCGAGGACGTCCCGCTCACGACGGCTAAGTTTTGCGGGTAGATTGTAGTTCTTCACCTCGGCGGCAACGTCGAGAATAGATTCGACAAAGCGCGAGAGTACGGCCCGGGGAACCCAATATCCGCCTTCGGCTACGGCTTTGACTGCGCGCCGCAACTGGCCATCGATTTCATCGTAAGAGAGAAGGCCTTTCACGCCAAGGCGCAACAAGGCGAACGCCTGCGGTTCCGCCAACTTTTCGGAAACGATAAGTATCCTCGCCTTGGGATGCAGTTCCAGAATGCGTCCACAAAGCTGCTTGCCCTTTCCCTGATCGCGGGCGTCCATGACGTAGGTTGTGGCGCGCGGGAGTGGCATCCCCGAGTCATCGCCGGACTGGGACCAGTCGAGCAGGCGATGTTGCAGTTCTATGCCGGGCATTTTGGCCAGTGCCCGGTTCAGTTGCTCAATTACGACGGGATGATCCGATAGAACACAGGTGCTGACCTGGTTTGTTTGTTTCTTGCCTGCCATAAAGTGGGAACCAAAAATGCTTAAATCGGACGTTAACCAAGCAAACGTCGATTAACGCAAACGTAAAAGAATCGGCAGCCCCGGTCTGTTGTCCAAGAGCTGCCGAGATCTCATGCGGTGAGCCGTTGCGTTACCGGATCAACGGAAGTTACGCCTTGAGCTTGCGGCGCAGTGCGCCACCGATGCTCAAGAGTCCGCCACCGAGCAGCATAAGGCTTGCCGGTTCCGGAGTCGGACGGAGTTCGCCGCTGGAGAAGATCGCGTTGGTGCGGCCTTCGAAGGTCGAAAGGTCCATCACCGTTGAGAACGCGATGGTGATGTCGATCGTCGCTTCTCCATTCGACAGTGCGTTTGCAAGGGTTCCGCTCAGGTTCGTCAGATTCGCTGTGACATTCTGGTTGAACACGCCAAGCATACCGGCCTGCTGCATGCCGACAAGTTGCAGATCGCCATAAAGCGTATCTCCACCAGACGACACATAGCTGAACGCGATCGGCCCGCCCTGGACGATGGTGAACGTCTGCGATCCGGCGACGCCAGAGACGTACGTAGCGTTAATCGGCGCAGTGCCCACGAAATCGAGAACATAGGTTCCGTGGTTAGAGAGGCCGACGAAGTCGCCGGTCGCGGTGGCAGCGCCCGCCATCGATGTGCCGCTGGATAGGTTGATGACGAGATTGCCCGCGCCGTCACCCGAGAAAATGAACGAATTAGCCGGATTGCCGAGTGTGATCTGGGTTTGTGCCGCCGCCGGAAGTGCGGCCATCAACATCACGACACACGCCAGTACAACGATGAGCTTACGCATTGCTGCCTCCGAAATCCTAAGTGCTTGCAGGGGCCGCATTGATCTGCGGCGATTATCCAATTCTGGAGACGCGTGGGGTACGCTCCCTATTTAGGCCGGTCCGGTTTAGCTCTTGCGCTTGCGAAACCAGCCGCCGGTGCCGAGCAATCCCAGGCCGAGCAATGCGAGCGAGGCTGGCTCAGGAACCGGAGCGCCGCCGTCACCAGCGAAGCCGGTGTTATTCGTGCTGTTGAGCGGATAGACGTGCAGTGCGAAGTGCGCGCCTTCCTGGCCCGCAGCCGGTGAGCCGCCCGCGATTCCAACAATCTGATTGACCGAGGTGCATCCCCCGGCGCAATTGACTGTGAAGCTCAAGGTAGTGCTTCCGTTATTGCCCTGGCTCGGGCCGTTGAGGACGAAGTCGAACTTGCCGAATCCATCAACCTGCCCGGGAAGCTTGTTGGCGGCGGTTTCAACCGTCCACCCAGCAGTGTTGCTAGTGACGGTGAGGCCCGCAGTGTTGTGATCAGGCGCATTGAAACCGAACACGTCGAATGCCTTGAACCCGGATTCCATCGTGACGGTGGCCACAATCTGATTGGAGCCATTCAATTCAAGGTGAACGGTTGCGAAGAGGGTGCCACTAGGGTTTCCACTGGCGGCGAGGCCAGGATTTGGCACAGTGATTTGGAAATCGGCTGTATCCGCCATTGCGCTGCTGCCCAAAAGCAGCAAAAGGCTGAACAGGGCGACTTGCACGATCTTTGAAAGTTTCACGCGAGGCATGTTTACTCCTAGAGGTACAGGTACCTTCTGTGGTTCCTATGAGCAACTCACGTGCCAAGCAGAGTCTCTGGAACCGATGGGCTACGTACTTTAGTCACCCGTGAATTCATGGACTTGCAACTGCAGCTTCCTGCATGTGGGAAATTGGAGTTGCGGAATGGCTCATGTGCAGCGTCTTGCATCTTCGCGCGAATCATTGTCCATTTTGCGAGGGGAACAAACAGGACTCATTTTGGATTGGAAAGACGTCGGGTCACTGCGTTGATTGAGGCTGAACGGAATCCGTATCGGGTCATCCTGAGGTCACGCCGCCTTTGCGGGACAGAAGGATGACCCCGCTTATTGCAAGTGGTTTCGACTTCAGTGCGACTTACGGAACGCCTGAAGGCGTGCCCCTTCAAGAAATCGAGTTTCTCAGCAGCCTGTGAAGCTGCGGTACCGAACGAGGAATTGTCCGGCACCGCAGAGTGAATCTACCGTTCTGACTAGCGCAGTTGGTCCAGGGCCTTACGCGCCTCAGTGGCATCGGCTGGCTTCAAGTCGAGTTTCAACGAGGCTTCGAGTTGCTTGCGCGCCTGGTCCTGCTTGCCGTTTTGCATGAGCGCCATGCCAAGGTGGTAACGATAGGATCCGCGCTGCGGCGACTTGTCCACGCAGTCACGAAGCAGTTCAATCGCGCTGTCGTAATTTGCGCGCTTGTAATAGACCCATGCGAGCGTATCGGAGATGGAATCGACTTCGGGCAGAAGTTGCTTGGCTTTCTGTGCGAGGCCGAGGGCGACGTCCAGATTCCCGCCGTCCTGGGTGTAGACCCACGCGAGGTTTCCGGCAGCGACGGCAAAATTGGGGTCGTTCGCCAGTGCTTGTTCGTAATACATGCGCGCCTTCACGAGATCATTCTTGTCCATGTAGAGGTTGCCGAGAAGAGCCTGAAGCGCAGGCGTCTTCGGTTGCAGCTCGAGCGCCTTTGAGAACTTCTGGATCGCGGCATCCGTCTTCTTTTGGGCCTGGTAGATGCGTCCCAGCTGGAGGTAAGCTACCGTGTTGTTCGGGGACAACTGCAACGCGCGTTCGAGTTCCTGCTCGCATCGCGCGTAGTCCTTCCGTCTCTCCAGCAGGTTGGCGAAAACGATGTGACCGGCGGGATCGGAGGGATATGCCTGGACGAACTGCTCGACACGAGCCTGGGCGCGGGCGGGCTGGTTCTGCTTTTCGATGACGTCGGCCAGGGCAGCCAAGGCAGGAATGTATTGACTGGATGCGCGGAGCGCGCTCTCATACTGCGCCTCGGCGTCTTTCAGTCTTCCGGCCGAGCTATAGAAGCCGCCAAAGTGCGAGTAGACCTCCGGCGAGGCCGGCGCAAATTGGAGCGCTATTTTGTATTGTTGCTCAGCAGCCTGCAATTTCTTCTGGCGCGACAAAACCTGGGCGAGCAACAGACGTCCTGCTACGTCGGTCGGATACAGTTCGGCTTTGCGCTGCGCATATTCAAGAGCTGTGGGCAATTCGCCCTGTGAGAGTTGCAGCTCCCCAAGAGCTTGCAGCACATCAGGCGAATCCGGCGCTACTTTAATGGCTTCATTCAACGCCGTTCGCGCCTGGGTGGCGTCATTCATCATCATGAGCACCCGCGCAAGATGATAGTGCGCGGAAGCATTTTCAGGTGCGTCTGCGGCCACCGAACGCAGCAGGTTCAGAGCGTCATTGACCTGATTCTGAGCGAGCAGGATACGGCCTTGATGGATGCGGCCGAGCACATCCTTGGGACTCGACTTCAACACCTCGGAATTCAACCTGATTGCTTCGTCCTGCTTGCCGGTGACCAGGTACTCTTCGACGAGCCGGTTCTTGAATGCCGAATTGTTCTTGTCGAGAGATAGCCCGTGCTGCATTTCGGCAATGGCCTTGTCGTGTGCCTGGCGAACGGCGTAGAAATCGGCGATGGCGAGGGAGACCTTGGCGTTGTCGCCGAGCCGGGTTCGAAGCTGGTCGAAAGTCTGAGCCACCAGGTCGGGCCGCTGCTGCGCCCAAAGGATATCGGCACGGCTGACGTGCAGATCGAGGTTATTCGGAATGTGCTGGAGTCCGGCGGCGAGCACTTCGGAGGCCTTGTTGTAGTCACGAGTCAGCCGGTACAGGTTGGAAAGGTTGGTGTAGCCCTGAAGAGCAGAGGGATCGACCTCGATGCTTTTGCGGAGAAACTGCTCAGCCTGATCGAACTGGCGCAACGTGACGAAGGTGAGTCCGGCATTGATGTAACCAGCGGCATCGTTCGGCGCGAGTTCAACGCACTTCTTGAAGGCCGCCAGCGCAAGAGCCGGTTTCTGCTGCGCGACGAGCGCCGAGCCCAGGACCTGATAAGCTCCGGCATTTTTCGGGTCGTGCTCGATCACGGTGTTCGCCTGCTCCTCGGCGTCATGGAAAGACCCGGCGCCTGCATAGAGCTTTGCCAACTCGATACGAATGTCGTCGCGAGATGCATCGAGAGCTAAAGCCTGCTGGAGAGTGACGTAAGCATCGGACCACTGCTTGAGAGCGATCTGCGCGGTCGCGAGCTTGAAGTACGCTTCGACGAACTTCGGATCCTTCTTCAGCGCATTCTTAAATTGGATCTGCGCTTCGGAGTACTTCTGCTGCTGCATATAGCGCTGGCCACTCTCGAGGTAGCGGCGCTTGGCTTTTTCCGGATCACGGGAGCATCCGGTGACGCAGAGAAGGACGATAAAGCACGAGACGAGTGTGACGATCCGAGCACGCATTCTGGTTCTCCTGGAGCTATCGCGGGACAGCCGCGTCAACATAGCCGATGATTTCTTGAGCGAACTCCGCGGCGCGCACACGCGCATCCTGGTCGCTTCCCTCGAATGGCGTTACAACGCGCACCAGCGCCGCGTCGGTGCGGTTCAACTGGATGGCGTCAACGACGAGGTAGATTTTTCCCCAGTATTCATTCGCAACGATACGGCCGTGCGATTGATACCAGTAGACGACGAGCTGTTTCTGCAAGCCCTTCTGCACGATGTAGAGATTTGCAACCGCCGAGGAGCCGTCCGGGCGCTTAAGCGGAATCGTGTCCGCATGGATGGCTTGCCAGCCCGCGCCGGGCAAACAGTTCTTTGGTGAATGGATCGTGGAACCGGTCCGCTGGGTCGCGTAGAACCCTATGTACAGGCCGACCGGAATTTCGTTCCCACGCTGATAAGTCCGGTAGAGGTAGTCGTCCACGCCAAGCGCCTGCACGAAGCGATCTTCCAGCTCTCTCTGCTGTCCCACCCATGCGCCGAATTGCAGCGGAATGGAACTGATGGGGTGCAGGGGCAGCGCAGGCTCGCCATGTGACAGCGCATTCAATCCCAACGTGGCAGCTACGAGGATGACGAGAACGAGCCAGTACTTTGCATTAGGTTTCATGCGCGCTCCCAATGCAATGTTTTCCAGGTTTTTCGGAGTGCTGCATGAAGTCCGATCATGAGAAACGTCGCGGCGATGAAGATCGCCAGTCCCGAAAACGTGTGAGTAAATCCTTCCGCTGCCTCTACTCCCCAGTAATACGTGATGGTCGCCGTGCTCATCACCCGCACGCTGTTGGTGAAAATTGCGACCGGCACCATGCCGAGGGCGAGCAGCCACCGGATTGCAATGCTCTTCTCGGTTAAAAAGCCATAGGCGACCGCAAGCGTAATGAGCGACATGAGTGAACGAATGCCGCTACAGGCTTCCACCACTTCTAAAGTCGTGTTGGGCAGGATGAGGACATTGCCTTCGCGCAGGATGGGCACGACGTGCGCGGTATCCAGGCAACCGGTTGCAAGCTGCGAAGCCAGGAGTTGCAGCGGAAACACAATCTGGTTGTAGAGGATGGCGGGCAAAGGAATCGCCAGGAGAAGGAATCCGAGCGGGAAGGCGATAGCTTGCAACAGCGTCCAACCGCCAAAGTAGAGCACCAGGGCCGTAATCGTAGCCAGTAGCGAAACGCGGGTAAGGAAAAGCTCGGCACCGAGGCTTCCGAGGAAAAGCAGCATCAAGCTGGCTATTAATGCGACCCCGCCGAACGAGACTGCCGGTTTTGGCCGAAGAGTTCTAAGCCTTTCGCGCATCGTCCACAGCGCATACGCACTGACGACCGGCACCAAAAATCCGTGGGAGTATTCGGGGTCCGCGTACCACTGCTTTACTAAGCCAGGCAAAACCGAGCCATACAGGGCTGCCACGACTGCGGCCAGCAGCGCGATGGGCCAATACGACCAAACCGATTTCCCAACGGCGGACTCGAGCGCCGAGGTGGGCGGTGCCTCGGCGCGGATTTGAGCATCAGAGGGCAAGCACACTCCTGCGAAATCTTTAGCAAGTCGTCGCTACGCACACGAAGTTGCACGTTGAAAGCCAAAATCGAGAGACGTATCTTCGTTGTAACTAACAGATAATTAGGGACTTAAAGGAGTTTTTTCGAACTAAGCCCTCGCGTCGCGCGGATAGTGCAAAAAGTTGCACTTCGGTACCAGAGTTCTTCTCCCTTGTAGCGGGAATCAAGTTCGTTAATTGGTCCGAGGGACAGGTTTGGAACAGGTCCACCAACTGTACCTTTTTTGCACCTAAGCCCAGTAGATTCAAGCAGCAACGAAGGCTAGCGTTGATGCGACATCGAAGTTGAGGTGGCGCCATGGTGCTTACGTATCAACGCAGAATCATCGTCTTGGCAATAGTGCTGGCTCTTGCTCTTACAGGTTGCGGCGGCACAGTCGCGGAAGCCGCGTCGAACTCCAAGTCCTCCACGCCGGTTATTGCGACGTCAACCCTGCCAAGCGGCACTCAACTGACCACGTACGCCGCCGCACTGCAAGCAGCGGGGGGCGCCCCACCGTATAGCTGGCGGCTAAATAAGAATTCGGCTCTGCCGTCGGGCGTCTCGTTCGACTCCTCGCGGGGAGTGTTTGAAGGAATTCCTGAGCAGACTGGGACCTTCCAGGTTGGTGTGGAAGTGGTGGACTCGTCGACGCGGTCCCAGAGCAAAAACTTCAAGCTTACGGTTGTTCAGAAACTGAAGCTCACCGGTGGCGCCCTTGGGGCGGCCACGGCCAACGCAAGTTATTCGGCCACGCTGTCGGCGACGGGCGGTTCGAAGCCGTACGCCTACGCGCTCGCGGGCGGAACGCTTCCGGCTGGTCTCTCCCTGGGCTCAAATGGAACGATTTCCGGCACACCTACGGCTGCGGGTAGCTCCTCATTCGTTGTGATGGCGACGGACACGACGTCTCCCGCACAGAGCACATCGGCAACTTACTCGCTAGCGGTAACGCAGTCGGTTGCACCCCTGGCGATAGAGACGGTGAGTTTCCCCGACGCGAAAATCGGCACAGCGTATTCTGCGACGCTGTCTGGCACAGGCGGCCAGCTTCCCTATGCCTGGAGCCTGGCTGCAGGTAGTTTGCCCGCAGGATTGAGCCTTGGTCCGGATGGGGCGATCAAGGGCACGCCGACTGTTGCGGGGAGCTATTCGTTTACGGCTCAACTGACAGACTCGGTATCGCAGAAAACTACAGCGAATTTTGCAATTCAAGTATCGACGACGACCTTGCAGTCGCTGGCGATCACAACGAACTCGGTATCGAGCGGCACCTTGGGGCAACCCTATGCAGCTTCGCTCGCTGCAATGGGCGGAACCGAGCCGTACACATGGAAAGTGGTAAGCGGAAGCCTGCCGGGATCGGTAACTTTGGCAGCCACATCGGGCAGTCTGAGCGGTACGCCAACCATAGGCGGCACATCTACGTTCACTGTTCAGGTTGCAGATGCAAACAGCCAGACGGCGTCGAAAACTCTCTCCATCTTAATCTCCAGCGACATGCTGGATCAGTACGGTGGCTTAATGTCCAGTAGTTGCAACGCGACGGGATTCTTCCACACAGAGCAGATCAATGGAAAGTGGTGGTTCTGCACTCCGGAAGGGCACATCTGGTGGATGGTTGCGATGTACCACGTGGCTGGAGACTCGCATACAACGGATCTAGGGACGTCTTACGATGCTGTCGTCACCGCGAAGTATGGCAACAAGGACACGATCTGGGGTCCGCAGACAGTCCGGCGTCTGAAGTCGTGGGGCTTCAATTCGGTGGCGGAGTTTTCGGTTAGTTGGGTGACTCCGATCCAGACGTGCGGTTGGGCGCCGAGTTGCCCAGGCGGATGGGGTGAGAATGGAGGCAAACAGCCTGCTCCGGTTCCGATGCTGACGATGGTTCAGCCATCTATGTACTCTCTATTCAACTCCAGAAACTATGCTCCTGGTCCGGTGAAGGACATTCAGTCCGGCATAACGCCGAGCTATTACGGCGCGGGTTGGAATTCCACATTTCCCGACATTTGGGACACGAATTACTACGCATGGCTGGATGGGGAACTGCAGAACAATTCGAGCATCAAGGCGGCGCAGAATTCACCGTGGGTGGTTGGTTGGATTTCCGACGAGTGCGATTCACTGTTTGGTCTTTGTGGGGCCGGGCCGGACATGGCCACCATCCCGCAAGGTCACAATCAGAGGCACCAGGGGCTCATGACGTTGGTGACCTCGCCCGTGCAGAACGCCAATCCGGGACGGGCAATGGTGTCGTCTCCACAGGTTTACGCCGAGCAGGACGTCTTTAGCAAAACCCAACTCAAGCTGTTCCTGCAAGGTCGTTATTCCAGCATCGCTGCCTTGAACAATGCATGGAGCAGCAACTACTCCCAATGGGATTCAACGGGAACGCAAGTGAACGGCGAGATTCTCGGCAAAGGTGACGGAGTCACGAAAACCTTCACCAAGACATTAGCAAACATCAATATTGCTGCGCTAAGTGTCGGGGTAAGAGTGTCGGGAACAAAGGTAGGCGGCGATTGTCCGAAGTGGTTATGTGGTGCGGCGACGACCGGACACGGACTGTTTACCGGTCCAACTTCAACCCAGCCAAATGCTATTGCCGGCGGAGATATCAACTATTCCAATGGCGCAATCACCGTGAGCTTTGCGACTGCACCTGCTAACGGCGAAATTATCTCCGTTGATTACGTTCGCGACGGATGGGGCTATGGCAGCGGTCTTATGGATGAGGATGGCCGCCACTCGTGGATCCCCACTGACAAGGTTTACCTCGGTACGAATACGTCCTTCAACGCGGATATGGACGCGTTTCTCAAGGCCTTGGCAGATACTTACTTCTCGGTCACGAGCGAGCGCATCAAGCACTACGCGCCAAATAACCTTTACCTTGGCCCCGGCGTAATGGGAACGTGGGGCGGCGTGGCCAATAAGAATGTCCTTGAGGCTGCGGCATCCTATGTTGACGTGCTTACATGGCAGCCAGACTACGCGCGGTTGTCGGCAGAGGTCGAGTACGTTGCCACCCATCTTGGCGATAAACCGGTGATTCTCTGGCATGGCGCGAAGTCCACCGCCGACTCCGCGTTGTGGCGCTACACGAACCCAACCGATACCGAATGCAATCCCTGCAACACGCAGGAGGAGCGTGGCAAGTTCTACTTCGATTCCATGTCCACGTTCCTGGCCACGAAGAATACGTCGTTCGATTCGCGCACGGTCATAGGCATTCGCTGGTGGGAATTCCATGACAACTGGCTGGAAGGGAACTGGGGACTCGTCTCGCTGCAAGATAATGCCTACGATGGCGTGGAGAACTGCAGCGTTTCCACAACAGATGCGTTCGGATATAAAACCTTCGCGGAAGAGAACGTCCCGAGCTGGCAAGCGGCGACGATATACAAGGTTGCCTCCGGTGTTCCTTCGTCAGGTGTAAAAGGAAATCGCATTCAGGCTGTAGTAAGCGACGGGAAGCGTTATCTATATCAGGCATCTGTCTCGGGAACATCCGGCACCGTTCAGCCGGCATGGCCCACGGTCGAAGGAGCCACAGTCACGGATGGCACGGTTACGTGGAAGAACGTAGGGCTGAAGACTTCCTCAACCTGCTATGGCGATATGCTCACGCAGGTGAAGAAAGCTAACGCTCTGTGGAGGCAATTGCAGTAGTCGTCTCGATTTGGACTCAGCAAGCGGCCACTGATAATGGCCGCTTTTTTTGCGTTGAGGACCTGCGCTCCGTTGTAGGATTCAACGAACATCATGAACAAGTGGACATCCGCCCTCTTCTGCCTGGTGATCTGCCTGACGCCCTCGCTTGCGATGTCCCAGAGGCTCGACCAATTTGGCGGACTGAAGTCGAAACCTTGTACTGCGACAGGGTGGTTTCACACACAAAAGCTTCAAGATCGCTGGTGGTTTTGCACCCCGGAAGGTCACGTGTGGTGGATGATCGCCATGTATAACGTGACGCCAGACTCGCACAAGACCGACCTGGGCACCACGTACGACGCCGTTGTTAGGGCGAAATACGGCAACAGCAACACGATATGGGGACCGGAGACGGTGCGGCGACTGAAGTCGTGGGGCTTTAACTCCGTCGCGGAATTCTCCGTCAAGTGGGTACTGCCCATAACGACCTGTGGCTGGCCTCCGAGTTGCCCAGGTGGATGGGAGAAAGCTGGTGGCAAGCAGCCTTATCCTGTGCCAATGGTCGTCATGGTTCAGCCTTCGATGTATTCGCTTTACAACTCTGGCGGTTATGCAGCGGGCGCGGTCAAGGACGTGCAGTCCGGCGTTAACGTTGCGTATTACGGTAAAGGTCATAACTCGACTTTCCCCGACATCTGGGATCCCAACTTCTACGCATGGCTCGACGGCGCATTGCGGAATGATGCCAGCTTAAAACCGGCGCAGAACTCGCCTTGGGTAGTCGGATGGGTGTCCGACGAATGCGATGCGCTCTTCGGTTTGTGTGGTGCGGGACCGGAGATGGCGACAAATCCTCCGGGCCACAACCAGCGGCACCAGGCATTGATGACGCTCGTGTCCTCACCTGTGCAGAATGCAAATCCGGGACGAGCGATGGTAAGAACGCCCCAGGTGTATGCGAATCAGGAAGTCGCCACTAAGACCCAATTGAAGGCTTTCCTTCAAAAACGCTATCCAAGTCTTGCGGCCCTAAACTCTGCATGGGGCAGTAACTACGCCCAGTGGGACTCCACGGGAATGCAAACCATCGCTGAACCGCTCGGCGTTGGAGACGGCTCGACTGCCACATTTACAAAGACATTATCCAATAGGAATATCTCGCCGCTCAGCGTGGCGATGAAAGTGTCTGGCATCAAAGTCGGGGGCGATTGTCCGAGATGGTTGTGCACAGCTGCTGCGACAGGCCACGGCGGATTTACTGGTCTGAGGGCCGGGGCCGAAGTGACAGTATCGGCTGGAGACATTGACTATGCGAAGGGTGTGCTCACAATCACCTTCAACCGAGCGCCCGTGAGCGGTGCCGCGATCACCATTGATTACGTCCGCGATGGTTGGGGTTATGGCGCAGGGCTGATGGACGAGGACGGTCGACATGCGTGGATTCCGACCGACAAAGTTCATCTTGGCTCAAACGTCGCGTTCAATAACGATATGAACGCGTTCCTCAGAGAGCTTGCAACACAATACTTTTCGGTGACCCGCGAGCGAATCAAGCATTACTCACCGCACAGTTTGTATTTCGGACCCGGAGTGCTGGGAACCTGGGGTGGCGTCGGGAACAGCAATGTTTTACAGGCGGCCGCAACGTACGTCGATGTGCTCACATGGCAGCCCGATTACCGCCGACTTCAGTCCGAGCTCAATTACGTAGCCACACATGCAGGCGACAAGCCCATCATTCTTTGGCACGGTGCCAAGTCCACCGCCGATTCGGCGATGTGGAGGTATGCGAACGCTGCGGACACGCATTGTAATCCCTGTAACACGCAGGAGGAGCGCGGCAGGTTCTACGCAGATTCCATGAACGTGTTCGTCAATACCAGGAACACGGTCTATGACACGCGAACGATTATCGGTATTCGCTGGTGGGAGTTCCACGACAACTGGGTGGAAGGGAACTGGGGTGTCGTTTCTCTGCATGACAACGCATACGACGGAGTGGAGGCCTGCCAGGGATCTCACAGGACTAGCTTAGGAGTCGTGACATACGCCGAAGAATCTATCCCAGGCTGGCAGCCGAACCACGCTTATTCAGTCCCGGACTCTACACCAAGAGGAGGATCGAGAATCCAGGTAGATGTTGCGGGGACGCGGTATACGTACGAAGTGGTCAGACCCGGTGTCTCCGGGGATTCACAGCCGCCCTGGCCTCCGAGAGAAGGCGCGTTTGCTGGCGACGGCTCTGTGGTTTGGAAGAACGTTGGCGTGAAAACTTCGCAGTTCTGCTATGGTGACTTTTTGACGCCGGTCAAGCAGGCGAACACGCAATGGATGCAGCCGTAAGCACGAAGCAATTGCCATCACAATCGTGAACTATCGAGAACCTACTGCATCTCCCGCATGAAGACCGATTTTGCGTCCTTCACACCCGCCCGGAATGCACGCCACGGCTCCAGGGAACCCCTCCGAAGCGCCCCGATAAAGCTTAGAGATACATAGCCAACGGTCAGCCACGCAAGGCAGATACGGTTATAGATGCCGTGGTCCCACACGCTCCAGAACAGATAATGCGTTGAGCGGGCCTCTCTTCGTAGCCAGTGATCCCGGTCCCGGCCAATGGGGCTGCAATTATGAACGAGACGAGCTCGGGGTGCTATCAGGAGCACAGACCCCTCGGGAAGACGGCTACAGAACTGCACATCCTCGCCATCTGAGACGCCCGTCAGGTTGGGATCGAAGATACAGTTCCGGATTGTTTCTGCCCGAAAACTCATCAATCCGCCGCCGAATCGGGTTACAGGGATGGGGTCGCTGTGACGCAGTTGTTCCGCGTGCCAGTAGATAGGTTGGCGATCGTCGTGAAATGGTCCACGCACGAAAAGCGTGTTCCAGACGCGGAAAAACAACGGCGGTTTGGGATAATTCGTGACTACGCCGGAGACGCCTGTGGCTTCTGGATAGCGCGCATAGGCGTTCATCAATTGCTCGATGAAGTCGGGTTCGAGTACCACGTCATCGTCAAGGAAAAGCCAGATATCTCCGCTCGCGACCTGCATCGCCCTGTTGCGCGCTGTCGCTCCACCCGTGATTTCGATGTCGTGAATATAAGTGAGCTTTACGTTGTCAACTTGCGCGAGCGCAGAGGCAAACTCCTGCTCGACACAGATTCGACTTTGGTCGTCGGGGCTCTGGTCAACGATGAGCACCTCGGCGGGAAGAACAGACTGCTGCAGCAGACTGCGGACCGCAAGAGTCAAATCGTGCGCGCGATTCTTGGTGGGGATAATAGCTGTGAACGAGATACGCGGCACCTAGGCTCCTCCGCCGGTTGAAAATAACTCGCGCGCGCGGCACGGTATCCATGAGTTCGCGACCTGAAAACATGTGCCTCGTTCGTCGCCATCCAGGGCAAAGAAGAAAAGGAGGACGAGATTCGCAAGGACAATTGCGGTAAGGCAGACTAAGAGTGAAAGCAGGGAATGTACCATCGATCTGAGCGCGAACGCGAGAACGAAGGTGCAGATCGAAGGGATTGCTATGCGTCCGTAAACTTTCTTCAGCAGGATGCTGCTGTTCATTCCGATGAGGCGGTTGACCGTGTGCATATACCAGGGCCACTGCACGGCCTGCGTAATGAAGAAAGCCGCAGCGGCACCCGTGGTGCCGTATCTGGGAATCAGCATGAGAAAGAGCGCGATGTTTGCGGTGGAGTTTGCTACGGCGAAAGCAGCCTGAATGTTAGGCCGGTTCACGGCAGCGGCAACCAGGGCTGGAACAACGGTAAGTCCATTCAACATGAATCCAAGCGCAAGCAGCCTGAGCGGCCACGCGCCGCGTTCCGCGAATAGCGGATTGATCCAGTAAGTCAGAATCTGGGAGCTGAAGACAAACAACAGGAGAGCCGGCGCCATCAGAATTGCGGTCACCATCTTGTTGCTGCGCAGATAGAGGTTATGAAGGCGGGCCTTGCTCGCTTCCATTGAAAGTTCGCTGGCAGCAGGAAAGACAACGGTCGTCACATTTCCGGCAAGGGCCCATACTCTCTGGCTCAACTGGAATGGGATCGAGTAAAACGCGACGAACTGAATCGGCAGGAAGTGGCCGATGAAAAGCTTGTCCGCACTCCAGACGGCCGTGGAGCTGACTTTGCTGATAAATATGTATTTCGAAAAATGCAGGATGTGGGACAAGTGCTTTGTGGAGAATCGGGGGCGCAGGGAGATTCCTGGAACCAGCTTGCTTGCTGCGATGGCGAACGCCAACAGGCGCAGCGAACTCGTCAGCAGGGTTATCAACATGACTGCCGTAAGACGATACCCGGCGAACACCGCCGCGGCAGTTAGTGCCATCCGCAGAATTTCGGTGCCGACCTGGATGCCGTTCATTACGTCAAAGCGATGCGTAGCGATGGGCACAGAGGCGAAGCCCTGGGAGATGAACTGCAGCGCAAACGCCACGCTGGCGATTCGAACTCCAAGCACCGCGACTTCGAAATATTGCGAGGGAACATTGAGGGCGAGCCTTACGATGTAAGGCGCTCCGATTGCACTAATCAGTGCAACGACGACCGCGGTACCGGAAAATAACGCCATCGCGGTCCCGAGATAACTGTTCACGTCCTCTAAACGCTTTTGCGGGATAGTCTCCGCGAGATGTTTCACAAGGCTGGAATTGATTCCTAATTCCAGCAGCGTGAATACGGCAACGTACGTCATCAACAGTACGAAGACACCGTATAGCGCATCACCGAAGTTGCGGACGATGTACGGCGTCCACAGGAAAGTGGCTGCCATCAATACCAGTTGGCCAGCGAAATTCGTAAACGTGCTGGCGACTAGTTTTCGACCAAGGCCGGGAGCTTGGGGAGACGGCTGCTGGATTGGTTTCGTCGCCGGTTCGATCGCTGGTTCGATCATCGTAAGACCCCAGTGCCTACTGCATCCTGTGCCGGCAACTCGCCCTGATTTTCTGCCACCATCCTGAGGCGTGCGTCGATGATCTGCGGGAGCGCCATTGAAATTCCCAGCACAAGCCAGAACAATTTCTGGTATTCGGCGGACAGCACGACCGCTGCCACAGCAAACCCCAGTAATCCTGCCTGCATAGCTCCGGCTGCCCTATATACCAGATCCATCTCCAGTTCCAGCGCCTGGCGTCTCGCTTTTTGCAGCGACAGAAACGTTGCGGCCACAAGAGCTAAAAACAGCAACAGCGCTGGGATTCCCAATTCAGCGGCAATCTCGATATAAGTGTTGTGTGCGATTTCGGTGATGGTGACACCTGGATCGCTGTACTGGGACATCATTGGCTTGAAGTTGCCGAGCCCCACGCCGAACAATGGGTGAGTGTCAATCATGCGCATTCCGGCTGTCCACGCCAGCTTACGAGCCTGTACAGCCAAATCATCGCCGTAGCCGGGGTGAAGAAATCGATCGAGGGGCGAGTTAGGCGCGAGGAACAGGAATGCCGCCAAGAATAGTGGCATCGCAATGGATGCGAGTATCCGATGACGTGAGCGGACGGCGATGAGCGCTGCCGCGACAGCTAGGCCGATCAAGCCACCACGAGACGCTGCCAGCATGATTGCGACCATGATAATGATGAGAGACCCGAAGGCGAATAGCCGTACGAACTTGCTCTCCTGCCTGGACGTCAGGTAGTAGGCGACTGCAATTGAAACCAGGGCCGACGCCGAAAAGTAGTTCGAATCTCCTGTGATTCCGGCGGCTCGCATACCCTCGTACATGGTGTGATAGACCTGCCACTCCCTTATGACGTAGAGCGACGCAAACGCTAAGGACGCGACCACTGCGATCAGGGTTCCGCGCAATCGCGATTCGGTATCGACAATGGTCATCGTGACCAGCAGCAGAACCGCCATGGAGGAGTAGCTTAGAGCCGGATAGTGCGTCAGTCCGAGCGTGAAGTAAGAGTCGAGAGCACAGGCATACAGAACAAGAAATATCCGCATTTGCCAGGTGCGGAAAATGGGAGGGACCGTACGCCGCCGGAAGACGTAAATCCCGGCATAAACGGCGCAGACTGCTCCCAGATACTTAAACATCGTGTCTTCGCCGAGCAGCGGCGAGAGCCACGGATGCCTCACGACGGCCATCAGCAAAATAAGGAGGTAGAACAAAAGCATTCAGGTCACCAGTTCAAATCTGTGGTTGCGCGCGATGCCGCTCAAGCCGGACGCGCAAGCTCGGCCGTGTTTTCTCCAGGCCGTTGACGTACCGTAAAGTCGCCTTGCTGATGGGCGTGCGGTCGCCGTGAATGTCCGCCAAGCCGGTAAGCCCGTCCCATATTCCGCGAAAGTACTCCGGCAGGTGCGAAGCACGAAATGCGTGGTAGAGCATCATGGCAAGCTTTGGCAGAACAAACCGCAGGGCACTGAGGAGCGGGTAGTCCTTGTACGCGAGCCAGATGTAGTTGCGCGTGTAAAGGTGGATCGTCCGGCTGGAACTGCGAGTTTCTTCCGACGCGAGATGTCCTACGCGAACGGACGGCGCGTAGAGAATGCGAAGGCCGTGGTCCATGATTCGCAGTGCCAGGTCTCCGCCCTCGTGGCCGATGAAGAACGGCTGGAAGTAGAGGCCCGCGCGCTCGAATACCTCCCGGCGATAAGCCGAGGCACCCTCTGGAAGGAACGTGGTTTCGAATTCCTTTTCCGAGAAGTCTTTCCAGTATCTGGGATGGCACCATTCGCGCAGCCTCAGTCGGCCCTGCATGTCGCAAATGCGAAATGTCAGCACGTGGAATTCTGGATGGTCTGCGAAAACCCGCACGATATTCGTCAATTCGTGCGGCGTGATGAAGTTGACATCATTGTCGATGGTGACGATGATCTCGCCCCGGGCGACGTTGATGCCGGCATTCCGACCGCCGCATGTTCCGAGGTTCTGCGGAAGTTCTACGAGACGGATGTTGCGCCCCTTGGCTTCAACAAGAGAGCGCACGTCTTCTTCCGAGTGATTATCGACGACGATGATTTCGTAATTTGGGTAGTCCTGCGCGACGGCTGTGTCGAGGCACTGCGCGAGCGCGTCCAGCCGTTTGTAATTAAGGATAATGACGCTCACGAGCGGTTGCGTCGTAGCGGACCTTCTGTTGTTGTCACTCGTGTTCATGAACTATGCCCGCGTCTTTTCGATGAAGTTGTGGTAATTCCACGCGATATCGTGCGAGAGGTTTTCAATGCTTAGCGCGTTTGTACTCCGCACCGGCAGTTTCTTCGCAATCAACCGCATTTCTGCTTCGTCGCACCGGCCATCGTTCATGGCGGCAATTAGATCCATCGCAGCCGAGTACACCAGCACTCGCGGAGTGCCGGATACGAACATTCGCCCCCACCTGAGCCAATGCCGCCAGCTACGCAAGCCTCCGGATGCTCGCGCTACAAAAGCCCAGCCGCGCAGTCTTGGAGCGAAGCGGGTGTCGCGACTCATGGTTCGTTCGGCCTGCCGAGCGATGGCACATGCAAAGCTCGGGGCATTACTTAGTTCGGCGCTGCCGGGTTTTGCACCGCGCCCAAGTTTGAAGTCTGTGCAGCGTGTGACCAGGTCAATAAAGACGTCCTTCGGCAGAGGCCACTCGCGAGAGTCGTTTTCGGCTAGAAACTTTAATTGTGGCGCTCGCGCAGCGTAGGTGGGCTCATAGCCTCCATGCAGGAGCAGCAGTGAGGTTGCGCAGTCGAGGACGAGTTTGACGGCACGATAGCTGCGCTGATCGCTGTTTACCGGAGGTTCAAGCCACTCAACCAGTCGGTTGCACAGCAGCCTCCATGCGTCCTCATGGTCAATCTCAGACGCCCTGAACCGAGTTATCTCATGAAGCACTATCGTGCTGCCATAAACGACGCTGCTGGCATTGCGGATTTCCAAGGTGAAGATTGTTTTCGGAAGCCGCCGTAACCAATTTGTGTCTACTACGCTGACGTCCACCACGCAGGCGATGCCAACGCCCTCGAGCGCGGTCGAAATGGCGGAGCACAATTTGGAAATTTCGCCTGGTCTATGTCGGGACTTGTCGGTCACGGCGACGAACTCGGCGTCACCCAGTACGCGCCATCCGTGGCTCATGCGCTCCCAAGTGGCTTCGCCGCGTCCCATGCTTCCAATCATCAGAACGGAGCGGAGGCCCCGCAGACGTTCCCGGCAACAGGTCGCGGCAATCGCGCCTACCATGGCACTGAGCGACTGCGGGGTGGCCGTGTCGGTAGCATTCGGAATGGATTGGCTCGTCATGCGATTGATGTGGCCTCATCGCGGCTCGGTTCCGAGAACTCGGCCGGGGGGGCAGGACAGAGGCTCTGAGGCAATTTCGCTTTGCAGAGCTCGTAATAAACCTGCTCGGTCTCTTTGATCTGTCGCTCTTCCCGGAACTGCCGAAACACAAATTGCCGGCCCGTTGCGCCCAACCGTTTACGAAGTTCGGGGTCTGCAATTAGCCGCAACATCTGTCGCGCCAGCGCGGCTGAATCTCCAGGGGGGACGAGCAAGCCGGTTACTTCGTGTTGAATCACCTCCGGCGTGCCATCCACGGCGGTGGCCAACATTGCGCGCCCGGCGGCGAGGCACTCCAGCGCTACGAGTGGCAATCCTTCGTAAAAGGAAGGCAACACGCAGAAATCAGCGGTCGCGAGCCATTCGGGAACATTCGCCTGGAAGCCGAGGAAGGAGATGTTCTTTGTCACGCCGAGCGCATCCGCACGTTGCAGTAGTTCCTGTCGCAGGATGCCATCGCCGATGCAAACCACTTTCAGGGACGGCCATTCGCGCACGACCTGCGGCAGCGACTCGAGTAAAACGCGATGACCTTTTTGCGGTTCCAAACGGGCGACGACAAGGACCAAAGGATCGGATTCACTGGCTCCGACGCTGTGCCTTAGCTGCGGATTCGCCGCAAGAGGCGCAGAGAATCGCTTGAGGTCACAACTGTTCTGTACGACCCGGATTTTGTCTCCGGGCAGACCTTTTTCCGCGACCAGGTATTTCGCGTTGGCGTAGGAGATGGCAATAAAGCGATCGACGCAACGCGCCAGCATCCGGTCCGGCAGATAGCTCGATCTCGGCCAGCGGTTGCGCCAGCTCTCGCGGACGTGCGGCGTTTCGATAATGGCTGGGACCCCGGCGAACGAAGCGATGGGCGAAGCCATGCGGCTGCTCTGAAACATATGCGAGTGCAACAACTGCACTCCTCGGCTGCGTAGGAGCGTTGCGAATTGGCGAGCTTCGCCGAGACGCCAGAATCGGAATATCGGAATCTCTATGAAATCGACATCGCGAGGAACGTCCGCTCGCATCTGCGACGCCAGTTCGGGCGGACACGCGAATGAGAGCTTGAACATGTCCCTGTTCAATCCACGGAGGAGCACCAGGATGTGCTCTTCCACTCCGCCGCGAACAATTGTGTTTGTGTACTGGAGAACCGAGATGCGCTGGCTCATGGTTATTCCTCAAGCGCCGTACGCATCAGCGGATAGATATCGGCAATCGTCGACATAGGGAAGGATGGCTGCCGATTGCTGAGGAAGCTCGCATCCGAATAAGCGTCGTCGGGGTGATAGCCATGCATGCCGGTCGGCATCCAGCGGGGACCGTTGAAGTCGCTGTGCGCCAGCATCATCCCGGGATTCATGAGAAAGATGGATTCGCCGAAACGACGATCAGGGAAGAAGATGCCCAGTTGCTGCTGTTCACGATCGGAGACGATGCGGCCGCACGCCGTCTTGTCCAGTAAGCCAGTCACCGCTTCTCGTGCGCGGTCGTTGAAGAACCAGAAACGCGCCATGGTTGAGTCGTAAACGGCGAGATAGTCCTTCGGCATCTGAAGGCCGAGAGCATTGATGTCGCGAATCAAATCGTAGTGTTCGCGAACCGGCGTCATGCCATGGTCGGAGAAGACTGCCAGCGTAGCATCGGGGTCTAGACTACGAGCGACGGCGAAAAGTTCGCGCAGTTGCGCGTCGTACCACGCCAGGCGTTCCTCGAGTTGATCCGGGTGTTCGCAGTGGTGATGCAGGAATTCGTCCATCTCGCAGAGATAAACGAAATAGAAATCGGCTGCGCCCGTAACGAGGTCTCGCTTCGCAGTTTGGAATATCTGTTCGTCCCGCAAGTCGTGATAGCTGTAAATGCGATGAGGAATGTCCTTCGCCGCAAGTTGGTCGAAGATGGAGGGCGCGCCGGTGATGCCGCCTTGGGCGTAAATGTTCTTCTTCTCAACCCAGTTAAACCAGCGGAGCAGATGCGGATTGACGCAAACCTCGAAGCTCTTGCCAAGTCCAAGCACGCGCCGACCTAGCTCTTTCAGAATCTTGCGAGGGACGCGATGATCCAGGATGGCATCCGGCAAAAAGCTGAAGTACTTCAGCCACCAGAATGGCGATCCGTTGGGGTCATAATAGAAAAGGTTCCAATGCCCGTTCTCGGCCGGCGGCACTCCCGTGAGGATCGTAGGGATCGCTCCCGAACTGAAGCCGAGCACCGTGCGCAGCGGCGTGCGGTATGGCAGTACATCCTGAAGGAAGTCGCGATCTTTCAGGTAAGTCCACCCCAGGGCGTCAATCAGCACGAACACTTGGATCTGCCTGCCGTCTTTCATTGATAACCCTCCACGGAGTCGTGCTGCAAACGTGAAGACGCCGGACGGCACAGCACAGACAGAGGCCACCGATAACGCAGTGAGCGGCTGATTCGGCGAAGGTATCGGACCGGATCTCGGTCGAAGTATTGGGCAAATTCTTTTAAGGGCATGTCACGATGCAGAACCACACGGTCGATCTTCGTCGCTCCATACTGCGCAGGTATGCTGCGCGCGCTGCAAACTGAGCGGTATCCCACCTTAAGAGCGATCTCGATTAGCTTTGCATTTAGCCGGCCGTATGGCGCCGCCAGGAACTGAACGGCTGTTCCGAGGCGTTCTTCAATCATGTTCTTGGATACTGATAATTGCCGTTCCAGGTCACCTTCCGCCAGTAGTGCAAGATCGACATGATCGTGCGCGTGCGACTGGATGGACATTCCAGCGTGTTGCATTTCTCGAAGCTGACTCCAGTCAGCGAATCCGCGCGTCCCAACTTTTGCCGTGTTCACAAAGAACTCGGCGGTCATGCCCGCTTTCTGCAATTCCGGATAAGCGAACTCGTAATCGGAGAGTCGTCCATCATCGAACGTGATGACGACAGGGTTAGGGGTCATGCTCCGGTCCGTGAGTTGCGCAAGCGAGATCGCATGGCCATTGGCGCGAATGTGGTTTAGGTGCTGCTTCAATTCCGAGACGCGCACCCAATACTTCCGGTCGCCGGGTGAAATCGTTTCTGCCCCCTCAGCGATACCGTGGTAGACGAACACAGGCACGCCGGGCAGCCGAAGCCGACGCTTCATAGAGTTATCGCGAGCAGCGACAGAGTGAGTCATCTGATTCGTCATGCCACCCTCTGCCATTTCACGTTGTCGCGTCCTGCAAGGCATCGATACAGGCCGAGCACGAACGCCCAGTTCATCGCCACCAGGAAGTATCCGAGCCTAACGAGACGTAAGTTGTGAGCCCGATCGCGCAGCAGATATCCAACAAGGGCTGACAGGTAGAAAGCGATTTGCAATAGAAACGCCAGTTGATAAATGGAGCGGTTCAGCAGCGCCATGTTGCTGACGAACAGAACGATAGCGAACAAGAATACGAACCAGCGCAGCAGCTTGTGCGAAACAAGCGCAAGCGCGGTGTAGAAGTCGACAGGGATTCTCAGCAACTGCCCGATTGAGCGGAAGCTTCCTATGGCAAGACGAACGCGTCGCGTGAACTCTCCTGCCACTGTGGACGCGGCATATTCAACGCCTATGGCTTCAGGGTCGTAGAGTACGGCCAGTCCAAGCTTGCGGGCGCCCATCGGAATGATAAGGTCTTCGATGATCGTATTCTTTGCGATGGGAGAGTATGCGCTGCGGCGCATCGCATAGAGTGCGCCACTGGCGGTGAGAGTTGCGCCCAGCCTTGATTCCATCAGGCGTAAGACCGTCTCGTACTTCCAGTAAGTCCCTTCGGTCTGCTTGGACTCGGTGGAGCCCTCGAACCGCAACGCGCCGCACACGACGCCCACATTTGGATTTACGAAATGACGGGCCAACATACGGACCGTGTCCGGCTGGAAAAGCGTCGCAGCGTCACAGAACAGCAGCACGTCGCCGGAGGCTTGCGCGACTGCCTGGTTCAAAGCGTTGGGCTTACCCTGGCGTTCGTCGAGAATGACAACCGTGACCCTGGGATCGGTGACATGGGACAGAAACTCGTTCGTCCTGTCGGTCGATCCATCCGAAACGATGATGATCTCCAGCATCCCACTCTCGTACTCAAGCTCTTTCAGGTTCTCAAGCTTGGCGGGCAGATGTGTTTCTTCATCGTGAGCGGGCATGATGATGCTGACCTTCGGCCATTGGCGCAGACTGAGGGGCGCGCGACGGTTCGATCGCATTGCCAGATAGCGAAGATCCCTGCGAACCTGAGCTGCGGAGAACAGCACGAACAGAAGAACCGGGTAAAGGAAGTATGTGTATGCAATGGCGAACGCCGAGATCCAGAACGACACCCAGGCGGCGGCACGCAGATACTCGATCATTGCCCACCTCGCCCTAGCAGCAGAATCTTCAGAGTCTTGAAGAGAATGAGGACGTCGAGGCCGAACGAGACGTTCTTGATGTAGAAGAGGTCGTATTCAAGCTTTTCGCGATTGTCTTCAATGGTGGCGCAATAGGGACGATTGACCTGCGCCCATCCCGTCGCTCCGGGGCGAACGACCCAGCGCTGACGGTAAAAGGGAATCTGCTTAACGTATTCCTGCTCCTGACTGATGACGAATGGCCGCGGGCCTACGATGTACATATCGCCGCGCACGATGTTGAAAAGTTGCGGCAGTTCATCGAGCCGGCTCCGGCGAAGGAAGTGTCCGAGGCGCGTGATGCGGTCGTCATCCTTTACGGCGGGGCGATTGTTGCCATCGCTGTCGCAGCCGTCGCGCATGGAGCGAAACTTGTACAACGTAAAAGTCTCGCCGCCTTTACCCACGCGCTTCTGCCGGAAAATCGCGGGACCGGCAGACTCGAGTCGTATGGCGATAGCGACCAGCAACATCACAGGCAGAGAGATGATGAGCGCCGGTGTTGCCAGCAGCAACGAGACGAAGCGCTTGTAAAACAGCGATGCGCGCGTTGGCTGGAATCCGGGTGAAAAGAGCAGCCAACTCAGCTTCAGCGATTGCAGCGGAATTTTGCCATGTAACGTTTCATACAACGCGGAAGCGTCCTGGATGCTGATTCCGCAAGTCTTCAACTCCAGCAGGAGGTCAACAGGCATCTTGCCGCGACGCTCAGCCATGTCGATAAAGATGCGGTCTACACGGCGGTTCACGACCAATTCAAGCAACTGATCCATGGAGCCGATATTCGGCACACCCGCCACTCCCGGCTGCTCGCCGACGATGCCAACCGGCATGATGCCGAGTTCAGGACGGTTGTTGATTTCCTCGATAAGAGGCTTCACCAGTGGACCGTCTCCAAGGATGATGGCGCGCTGAGCGAATCGTTCGGATGTGTTCACAAGCAGGAACAGCCGGCGTCCGAAGGCGAGGGCGATGATAACGAAAACCGCCCCAAGCCCAAGAATCCGCATCGTCAGGCGGCTCTGCGGAAACATAAAGTAGATTGCCGCCAGCGAAACACACGTTGTTCCCAATACTTGGGTGATGCGCGTAAACACTTCGCGCCGGTTGCCAAGCACCGTGCTGTCGTAGAGGTCGAAGTAGTACATCCACACGAATACCACGGCGGTGATAAGCGTGATTTTTAGAAACCCGCCTTCATAGAACAGCGCCAGGTCGGCGTCCACCAGACCTGTCCAGATCACCGTGCCTCCAACCAACCCAAGCGTGACCAGCAGCAGCTCCGTCACACAGAGCAGCACGGTTCTCGCCGGGAAGTACGCATTGAGGAGACGAACCATATTTAGTTCGTCACCTCGGGCGACTTGGAGGCGGCATTGCCGCGATTTCCATATTTGTAATAGCCGTAGTACTTGGACGCGGACTTTGCGCGCGACGCGTCGTTCAGCACCACGCCAATAATCTTCGACTGATCGATGGTCTTGACCGCTTTGGCCAGCAGGTTTTTCGGGGTCTTGTTCTCGCGCGTCACCAGCAGCACGGAATCGATATTGCGCATCCAGCACAAGCTATCGGCTACCGGAACCAGGGGCGAGGAGTCGACCACGATCCAGTCAAAGTGCTGCGCCAGCAGCGTCATCGTGCGGCTGAATGCCTGCGAATCCAGGAGTTCTAAAGGATCGTCCACGCCGAGACCTGCGGGGAGAACGTTCAACTCCAGCGACTGCACCCGGTAGATGTAATCGAAGATGGATCCGCCGAGCCGGTACCACTCGGAAATTCCCGCAGCCTGGCCCGCGCCTAGGTCGTCCAGCACCTTCGGAGCGCGCAAGTCGCCTTCGATCAACAGCACGCGCTCTCCGGAACGTTTTGCCAGCGTCGCTGCAAGATTTGTGGCGATTACTGTCTTGCCCTCGTCGGCGACGGAACTGGTGATGAGAATTCGGTTGCGCCCGGCGGTCTTCATCTGTGCCAGGCGCGAACCCAGCATGCGGAAATTCTCTGCGCCAATGCTGAAAGGATCGCTGATCGCAACCAGCCGGCTCGATTCCTCGGGAGCGATGTTGAGAGGCTTCGGATTCCAATCTGGTTCGGCGACCGTCTGTGTCAGGGTCGCGGACGCCGCGTATGCGGGGGCGGCACTGGCGACGGCAGCGGCAGGTGTGTCAGGCGCAGCGGCAGGATTGGTCGCCTGCCCGGCACGCTTTTCCTGTTCGAAGCGCTGCAACGCATCAAAAATTCTGCTCATTTCTTTACCTCTCGAAGGTTTAGGGCAAGAGTGGAGTCCACTCCTCCGGAGCGCAACAGGCGCAACAACGCGCGCAGCAGCCCAATTTCCGTCATGCTCGATTCGTCGTCCGGCTTCGACAATGCCGCCGACTGAACGTCAAGCCTCAAATCCTTTACAACTTCGTCGATCATCCGCGGCGTGATCTGTCGCGACTGCTGGGCGTATCCGTTCAACAGCGCGTTCTCGCATATGACATTGATCAAGCGGGGGATGCCCCGCGCATGGGCATGAACAGAGTGCAATGCCTGACTCGCGAAGATGGACGACTTGGGCCCGGCGCCCGCCCGTTCCAGACGCTTCAAAATGTATGCTCGCGATTCGACTTCATCGAACGGCCGCAGTGCGCAACGCAACGCCACGCGCTGTTTCAGTTGTCGCAGGTCGGGCGAGTCCAGCTTGTCATCCAGTTCCGGTTGGCCGACGAGCAAAACCTGTAGCAGCTTGTGCTCGGCCGTCTCGAGATTCGTCAGCAAACGAACTTCTTCCAGCAACTCTGGGGTGAGATTCTGCGCCTCATCGATGATGAGCGCCGTGCACTTGCCCTCTCCGTGCGACTTGATGAGGAAGTCGTTCAAGGCGATCAGCATCGCACCCTTCGACTGAAACGGTCCCTCTACTCCAAGCTCATGCAGGATGCACCTGAAGAAGTCTTCCACCGAAAGCAGGGGATTGAACACGTATGCGAAGTTGACCTGGTTCGCCACCAGTTCACGCAAGAGGCACCGGATGAGCAAGGTCTTGCCGGTGCCCACCTCCCCGGTCACGACGATGAAGCCCTTCCCCCGGCGAACCCCAAAGTCGAGGTTCGCCAGCGCCTCCAGGTGCCGAGGCGTCGGGTGGAAGAAGTAGGGGTCCGGACTGATCTCGAACGGGTTTTTAGTAAGCCCGTAGAAATTCTTGTACATATCTCAGCCTTGGAAGTAGACGAACAGCGTGCTTGCGGAAATGACGGTTACCATCGTCGCAATCGCGGTTGTTTCCAGCAGTGGCCGGAAGCGTTTCGAGGCAGCCTCGGCGCTGGTTTCCAGGCGAGGGATTTCGGCGATGATCGGAAGCCGCAGCGTTTCCAGGAGATCCTGCTCGCCGCGAAGTCGATCGTCGAGAACTTCCAGTACAGCAGTCGCGCAGAAAGCCAACCCGAGGCCGACGACCAGTCCGCCCAAACTCCACAGCAGGCGGTTGGGTGAGGTCGGCTTGATCGGCAGACTAGGCGGGTCGATGATGCGGAACTGTTCGCCCTGTTGACGCTTCTCAAGACTTGTCGCCAGCGACGACTGCATCTTCTTCGCAAGCAGAGATTCGTAGTTTGCCTTTGACTGCTCGTAGTCGCGGCTCAAATCGGAGATCTGCTGTTCGCGCAGCGGAGTGATGTTAAGGCGGCCCTGATACTCCGCAATGTGCCCCTGGAGCAGTTTGATTTCCTTGTCGGTGCTCTGTATCTCAAGCTGGTTTGCCTTCAGCTGACTATTCAACTGTGCCAACGGAGTGATCTTTCCATCGGATGCGCTGAATTTCGGCGGCTCCGTTGCCATCTTCTCTCGCAGACGCTCGGTCTCGGATATCTGCTGTTGTAGCTTCAGCACGTCCGGATGCTGGTTCGTGTATCTCGACTGCAACTCGGCGAGTTGAACGCGAAGCGTCTCGAGCTGCTGATCTGCCGAAGCCGCAGCGCCGATGCCGGATAGATCCGCATCTTTGCCGTCCTTGCTGCTGGTCGTGCTCTTGTACTGGCTGATGAGGGAAGTGAGGTACGTATTCTGCTGCACGGCGCGATCGCGCGCGCCTGTGGCAGCTACCAATTGTCCCTGCAAGCCGGAGAGTATCTGCACATTTGGCTGCAACTGCGCAGGCAATTGGCCGAGGTAGCGGAGCTTGAAGTCGCGCAACCGGGCTTCCTGCTGTTCAAGGTTCTGGCGGGCAGAATCAACCTGCCGCTCCAGGAAGTCGGTGGTGCCTTGCGACTGCTGTTCGCGGGCCCGCAGGTTCTCGTCGATGAACAGCGTTGTCAGCTGATTGGTGACCTGCTGAGCAACGAGCGGATTCGATGCCGAGTAGTAGATCTTGAACGCCGTGAGATCGTTCCGGTTCCCCGCGCGCACGAGCTCTATGCTGATGTCCTCGCGCATGCGGTCCACGAGTTCGTCCGGCGCCTTCCGTCCGCGAAGACTGGGATACAGCTTGAAATCTTCAATGATCTTCAGCAGCCGAGTGCGGCTGAGGATCTGCTGGGTCATGCTTTGCAGGCGCTGCTGCATGTCGGACGACACGTTCGGGACGACGTACTGCTCCGGCACCTTCTGCTGTTCGACCAGGATGACCGTCTCGGATTTGTACTCCGACGGGACGAACCAGCTGACACCGAATACAACTGTCCATACCAGGAATGCAGGAACCAGAAGCCACCAGCGTCTCCTGACGGCAACCGCCCAGATATCACTCAGGCCCAGCTCTTTTGTACTTTGGCGCGTCATTCGTTACCTTCCGAGCGGATGCGTCCACAAATACTCAAGCGAGACGCTGACCCGATTGTGATTGTTGTTGGGAATGGTGCTCATGCCGTTCTGCTCAACGTGGTTGTAGCTCATGGCGATGTTCAGGTCGCGGCTGACTGTGTGGCGAACGGTCAAGCCGCCCGCGTAGGACTCCAATGCGCGGTTGGCCACCCCAAGCGCGGCGTTATGTCCGTAGGTGAAATCCAGTGCTGCGTCCCATCGCCGGCTCAGCTTCTGCTCGAATGCGGCAGAAACGCTGTCCAGGCGAACTGCGCCGATCAGGCCGCCGCCATCGGCGACGCGTCGGTTGTACCCGGCACGAAAGCGATTCTGCTTGCCTTCCCACGCGTAGGTCGCTCCGGCGGCGACAGAGGTCTGCAACTCATCCAGCGGATAGTGAATGATGAAAAGCCCAAGATCGATTTCCGCGACATCGCGGAGTCTTGAACGCTCCGGACCGGCGAACAGGGAAATCTGTGAATGCTTCCCAAGCTGCCATGTCGTGAACGCGGTGGCCGTGTGCGACTGCGTGCGCGACGTGCTCTGGGCAACAAGCAAGTCCTGATACGAGTACTCGAATCCGCCGGCGATCGTTTTGGTGAAGCGATGGCGGAAGTAAGCGCGCCCCGAACCGTTCGAGGAGTCGAGCAGTTGCCGGTCCTTGTTCTTTACGCCGCTCGGGTCGTTGTAGCGCTGCATGGAGAAACCGCCGACCGCTCCCACCGAAGTGCGTGCCGAGAAGAAGTACTCAAGCTCAGCGGATGCGAGTTCGCGCTTCTGGCGGATGAACGGAGTGGCGATGGTCGCATTGGGCGACTCGGCGGTGGGCCGCAATGCGCTCTCGAACGGATTCGAGGTGATGACGAAGCCGTTGCGAAGTCTCATCGTCCAGCGCTTGCTCAGCTTCCACTCAAGGGAGGCATTGAAGTTCTGCCCGAAGTCGTCCCGTTCGGAAAGGCCGGTAGTTCTCGAAAAGCTTGGCTGGTATTCGAGGAGCAGGCGATGTTTCTGGCCGCCACTCTTGAGCCTGACCAGGGGTGAGATGCCGGTGACAAAACCAGCGGTGTCGCCGCTAAGGAAGCTTCCCCCGTTGTCGTCGAAGGCCGCACTGGTGCTGAGGCCAATCTCGAACGCGGGAGACGACTCGTTGTTTACAACCTGCGGTGGCAGTTCGGTGCGCGGAGAGCCGCTGGGCTGAATGTTCACAGGCGCAACAGCTTGCTGCGGTTGCGCAGCATCAACCTGGGCGAAAGCGATGCCCGCGAGCAGCGCGAATATCGTGATGTTTAGAAAATTACGCATTTTGCACCTACGGTACGACGATCGTGTCGTGGGACTGCAGTTCAACGTTCTGGGCCGTTTCCTCACCTTTGATCACGCGGTTGTAGCTGAACGGCAGGCGACTCCTGGTGCCGTCCGCATTGAGGCGCAGGACATAAATCCTTTTCGTTTTGGCAAAGTCTTTGAAACCACCCGCGGCTGCCAGCGCCTCAAGCACAGTGAGCTTTTGCCGTAACGGAAACGATCCAGGCCGGTTCACCTCGCCGACGATGCTGAAGGTGCGGCTGCGAACATCGGCGACAATGACCGAGACCTGCGGACTTGCAATGTATTGCGAGAACCTCTTTGTCAGTTCCGTTTCCAATTGCTTAGGGGTCAGGCCTTCGGCTTTGACTTCATCTATTAAGGGCAGGGAAATTTTCCCGTCCGGTCGAACCGGCACGGAGCGCGTGAGGTCGGGCTCTTTCCACACGCTGATCGCAAGCAGATCTTCGGCGCCGATCACGTAGTTCGGATCGTTGGCCGCGGGACTCTGTACGGGTTGCGAAGTTTTCGAAGCGCCGTCTTGGCCTATCGCTGCACCAGATAACAGCAGTGCAGATGTGATCAAAATAGCCAGGCACTTAAATTTCATCTGTTGCACCTTTCTCGACTGGAACGGGACCGGATTCTTCGGGCTGGGTTTTAACGACAGTGCTTCGGCTGCGCGGCCCGGCGATTCCAACTTCCTTCAGCTTGTAGAGAAGCCCCCGGTAACTGATGTTCAGGGCACGCGCAGCACGCTTGCGATTCCAGTGGTTCGATTCGAGTGCGCCAAGAATGACCTGCGCTTCGAGTTTGCGAACCGCCTGGCGGGTCAGGGAACGAAGCGAACAGGCCCCGTCAGGCGCAACCCGAAGGTCTTCCGTGCGGGAACCGGCGAGTTCGGCAAGGATTACGTCGTCGGTGCCCAGGATGACGTAGCGCTTGATAACGTTTTCGAGTTGCCGAATGTTCCCTGGCCACGCGTAGAGCTGCATCTGGCGAATCACGGATGGACTGATGGGCTTCGCCGTCCCATTCAGCTTTTGCTGCTGCACGTTGAGCAGATAGCGAGTCATTTCCGGCAAGTCGGCAATGCGGTGACGCAGCGGCGGAAGGGAAAGCGTTACGACGGCGATGCGATAAAACAAGTCACGCCGGAATCTGCCCAACTCCGTCTCTTCCTGCATGTCGCGGTTGGTGGCGCAGACGAGACGAACATCAACCTTCTGATCCTCTTGCGCGCCGATGCGGCAGAATTGTCCATCCTGCAAGACCTGCAAGAGCTTGGACTGAAGGCTGGCATCAAGTTCGGAAATTTCATCCAGGAAAAGCGTGCCGCCGTCCGCAAGCTCAACGCGTCCGGGTTTATCGGCATAGGCTCCGGTGAAAGCTCCGCGCTCGTATCCGAAGAGTTCGCTCTCCAGCAATGTGCCTGGGATGGCAGGGCAGTTGACCTTGACGAACGGAGAACCGTTCGCCGCGGAATATCGGTGCACCAGCTTGGCGATGATTTCCTTGCCGGTGCCGCTCTCGCCGTTGATGAGAACAGGGACGTTTGACCGCGCGACGCGTTGAAGCTTGTCACGCAGCGCAAGCATCTCGGGGGTGCGGCCAAAGACGATATCGTCGGGCGGCAGTTGACCGAAAGGGTCTGTCGAGTTTTTTGAGTTCGCTATCATGCGGAAACAGGATGTCTGTTCCGCTACTTGCATTCAGAGCGCCAAACCGGGAGTCGCGCTCGTTTGCTGGCTTATAGCGCCGCAAAGCCGTTGAACATGCAACGTTCTGCACATTTATCGCGGGTGGTTGCGCAGATGGGTGAATTGCAGGAACCCTGCACTTAAAAGAGCAAATCTTTGCACACAGGGAAAACACTTTCTTCTTGAATCTGGATTGGATACCAAGATTCGGGTGGCTACCGATCTATATTCAACTCCCTTGACAGACGCTTCAATTTGCCTTGTACTCAAGCGAAGTCCCCATTCTGTATCAGTCCGTCATAAATAGTTGTTTCCCCCGGGAAGGCCAGCATGGCACAGCCTACGAGTGCAAAGGTGAATAATCCAAACGCAACTGTCCCATGCTCCGAAGGAGTGCAGGAGGTCTGCCATCGCAGTGATACAGAGCAGGATATGGCCGGCGCGGCACGATGTCAGCAGTGCCGTTCGTCCATGTCGATTGCCGCACATGAACTAAAAACGCCGCTTGCCGTACTCGGCGGATATCTTGAAGTGCTTCTGAGCGGCAAGCCAGGGCCGCTGACCTCGCGGCAGTTGGAGATTATCGGCGAACTGCATCGCAGCCGCCGGCAGGTTCTCCTGCTCGTGAACCAGTTTCTTAACTTCAATTCTTTACGTTTCGACCAGGCCGAGTTGCAGTTTACGGTTGGCGACTTACATTTGTGTCTGAACGAACTGGTTTCGTTCTGGGCCCCGAAATTCCGGGACAAGCAGATCGACTTCAGCTTCGTTATGGAAGACGTTCGCCCATTTGCATTCGACTACTACAAGGTGCAGCACATCATTTCGAATCTGCTTGAGAACGCGTACAAGTACAGTCCGGAAGGCAGCAAGATGCAACTGCACGCCGAGCCTTACTTCTGGGACAGGCGACTCGATGGCCAGAATTTCCCAATGGACCGGCGCCGCCGTTCCGACCAGGAACCGAATTCGGCGCGTATTACCGTTTCCGATACGGGGTCGGGAATCGCCCCGGAATTTCAGCAGGAGATATTCCAGGAGTTTTTCCGCGTGCCGCGGCAAACAAAGGGCATTGAAGGCTCAGGCTTGGGACTTGCGATTGCGCGCCGCCTGGTGTATGCGCATCATGGCAAGATCTGGGTTGAAAGCTCGCCCGGTGCAGGAAGCAAGTTCGCAGTTCTCCTCCCTTATACGCATGACAGCACAGAGGTAGCAGAAGACCAGACATGAGTTTCGCAGGAACCATTCTCGTTGTTGACGATGAGCCCAGCACTGTCAAAGACATTGCGCGTTTGATCGAACCGGACAGCTATCGCCTGCAGTGGGCCAGCACTGGGACGGAAGCCCTCGAGCACTTTCAAAAGCAGCCGCATCCGGACCTCGTGCTCCTGGACTACATGCTGCCGGACTTCGACGGCCTGGAAACGATGCGGCGCATTCGCATGATCCGGCCAGATATAAAGATTGTCATGTTGTCGTGCATGACGGGCACGCGCTTTGTTGCTCATGCCATCCGGTTGGGCGCGCAGGACTATCTTTCCAAGCCGGTTCATAACGAGGAGTTGCAGGAAGTCTTAAGGCAATGCTTCAAGCACTCGCCCGAGGACGCGTCGATGGAGTCCATCGATGTCGGGAACGGCACATATTTTTTCGCCGGCTCTCCGGCGATGAAGAAACTCCGCTCGCAGGCTGCGATGGTCGCGAAGACCGACCTGCCACTGCTTATTCTCGGCGAGAGCGGAACAGGCAAGGAAGTGCTTTCGCGACTCATCCACAAGTATTCGGCGCGAGCCCACCGCATGTTCCTCAAGGTCAACTGTGCCGCCGTACCAGCCGATCTCCTCGAAAGCGAGTTGTTTGGATACGAACAGGGAGCCTTCACCGGCGCGAACAAAACGCGCCTGGGCCGTTTCGAATTGGCTAATAACGGAACCGTCTTTCTGGACGAAATCGGCGAGATGCCTCCAGCGCTTCAGGCGAAGCTGCTGCAGGTTTTGCAGGAAGGGAAGTTCTCCCGTCTGGGCAGTCGAAATATTGTGCAGGTCGATGTTCGTATCCTCGCTGCGACGAACATCAACATGGAGCAGGCAATCGCGAACCGTACTTTCCGCGAGGATCTGTACTATCGCCTGAACGGTTTCACGCTGGAAATGCCCCCGTTGCGCGAGCGCCGGGAGGAGATTCCGCTGTTACTGAAGCACATGATGGTGGGTCTTGCGGAGCGCTATGCGAAAGCTCCGCTCGGATTTTCCGAGGGCCTGATGCAGGCATGCGTCAATTACGCGTGGCCTGGAAACCTGCGCGAGATGGACAACTTCCTGAAGCGCTATCTTGTTTTTGGCGATGAAGCGTCGGTGATTACGGAACTGACGTCGGCAGCCGCAGCACGTCCGTCGGCGGACCGTCCACGCTCCAGCTCCGGTGACCTGAAGCAGATCGCACGCGACGTGAAGGGCGAAGCCGAGATGCAGGCCATCAGTGAAGCGCTGCAGGAAACTTCCTGGAACCGGAAACGCGCTGCCGCTTTGCTAAATATCAGCTACAAGGCCCTGCTGTACAAGATCAAGCAGTATGGCATTGATAAGCCGGTCGAGACTGGCGTGCCATCAGCGTAAGATTGTTTCTCAATAGCGACAGAATACTTCACACATGCAATGAGCAAATTCTTGCGCCTGTGGAAATCAGTTGCTAACTGACGAGGAACATACGGTTTACGTCGCCGGTCTCAAAACGGCAGATGCTGCCATGGATGGCAAGCGAGTTGCACTTCGATTAGCCAGATGATTCAGATCATTGGGACCATGGTGACTAGTTCAATGGATTTCGCCCAAGACAAACGTAACCATCGGCGCTTCCCTCTGTCGATTGGGACTGAGCTCAGACTGCACAACGCACTGCCGGAAAACACCGGTGTCCGCGGCGAGACCAGGGATGTGAGTGCCAGCGGGGCATTCTTCCGAGTGAACGAACCCATCGAAGTCGGAGAGAAGATTCAGTTCGTCCTGACGTTTGGGCCCGACCTGACGACCACCAATCCGTTGCACGTGCAATTCTGGGGCACAGTGGTCCGGGTTGAGAAGTCAGATGATATCGGATATCGGCACGGGGTGGCCGTCCAGATCAGACGATATGAATTCAGTCCCGAAGCCTACTCAGCGCGTACTGCCAAAGCTTAGATCATTGGATTGTTAATTGTTACGAGCCTCTGGGGCACGTCTCCGTCGCGCCTGCAGCGTATTGCGCTACCCTGAACTCCATCAACAGCATGCAAAGGCACGCACGCTAAGAAGCCATGCCGACACCCAAGTCTCCGCGCAGACTGTCCTCGCGCTGGGTGCCGGAACCCGACGCCCAAGGGCACAATCTTCAGGCACTGCTGGCATTTGCCTCTGGGCTTCAGGTCGGGAGCGGGCGTCGCATCCGCTCCGAACTCGCAACACTGGCGCAACAGGCACGCTTCGCCACGATGGCTTCCGGCGCGGCCATCGCTATCTCGCATCAGCAGCAGATCGAATGTGTGGCGCGGAGCGGAGAGGCCGCGCCACAAACAGGCTCGCGGCCGCAGGCCGGCATCGGTCTCGCCGCCGAATGTATTCGGACAGGCACACCACAGGTTTGCCTAGACACCGAGACGCACCCCATCGTGGACCGCTTGCACTCCCGGACGTTTGGCGTTCGCTCGATCATCTATGTCCCGCTGCTGCGCGGTGTGCAGGATGGTGTGCAGCCCGCGGGCGTCATCGGCGTATTCTCCGAAGCGCCCAATCACTTCACGAACCATGACCTTCGTGTTCTGCAGATGCTCGCGCGCGAGGTAGTGAGACTGCTGCGATGGCAACCGGTTGGGATAGCCCCTCAGCGGGAAGCAAGTGACAGCGCACGAATCGCCGTTGCAGCCGCCGAGCATGAAAAAGTTCCGGATGGTGCTGTCATCTTCACAGTCAATGCCGAAGCTGCGATGCCGAGCCCCGAGCTGACCCAACCCCGTGCGGCTCTGCAGACTCTACTGTTACTCGCGGTGGTGCTGGCGATGGCTTGCAGCGGAGGGATGTGGTGGCACTTCGCGCGACCGGGTGACAAGGCCAAGTCGCCCGTGTCGGGTGCGGCACAAACCGAGCGGCCCGCGTCCATAACGCCTGAGACACAGCCCACATTCCGGGTGGAGGAGTTCCCCTTCCCGCTGGAAGTGTCGGCTGCTGCCGCAGGGGTGAGGGATGCTGGAGACTCGTCGCCCACGATTGATACCGTCGCTACGCAGGTCACTCCGGGACACACATTCGTCTCAATCCGCCTGAGCGAACCGAGGCAGTTCCAGGTGCGCGAGCTTTCGGCCCCGCCGCGCATCTATGTGGACCTACAGGGCGTGCAACTGCCGAAGCAGTTGAAGACGGCGGGCATCGCACCGGCTGGGGCGGTAAAGATCTTCAGGCTGGGGAGATACGGCAAAGGCGTCGTGCGGCTCGTTATGGAACTGAATTCCCCGTCGACTTATCTCGTAAGCGTGACTTCAAATCCCTACGTTCTTGTCTTTGACTTGCAGTTGAAAGCGGCCGGTGCCGAATGAGGCATCGTACTTTGGAATCGCTAGTTTCTGCTATGCCGAGTGTGACTTGGACGTCGCTCTTCTCGATCGTACGGGCGCAGTGGACTTTCTGACTACGAGGCTTGTGCGCACGACGATCTCCTGCCCCTTCGACCCCGTGCCTTCCGTAAGTTCGAGAAGCGCGTCGAACGCCGTCCGCCCCAGTTCCTCACGCGACAGGCGAACTGTTGTGAGTGCGGGGCTCGTGTACTGGCTGATCTCAATGTCGTCAAAGCCGACCACTGAGACATCGGACGGAACATCAAGTCCGGCTTGGGAGATCGCCCGCAGCGCGCCGACCGCACTCAAGTCATTGGACGTAAGCACAGCGGTGGGGATGTGACGCCGGGCGAGCAGTTGACGCATTGCGGCTTCTCCGCCATCTATTTTGTGATTGGCTTCAACTACAAGATTTTCTGTGTCGGCCATGCGGAATTCGCGAATGCAATGCAGAAATGCCGAGCGGCGAACGCGAGCCGATTTCAGCGTTTGCGGACCGCTGATAAACCCAATGCGGCGATGCCCCAGCGAAACGAGATGCTGCACTGCCTGCCGAATACCACCGGGGTAATCAACTGCGATATTCGTCGTGCGTTCGCGCGGTTTGCCGACATCCAGGAAAACGATGGATAAGCCGCGCTTGGCGAGTTCGTCGGTCAGCGAACGGTCGATTTCGGATGTCATCACGGCGACGCCATCGACTTTTCGCTCGATCATCCGGCGAACCGCGAGGGTCATTCTGTGCGGATCGTAGTTGGTATTGGCCATCATGACTTCGTAACCGCGCTGGATGGCGGTGTCCTCGAAGCCTTTCACGATTTCGGGAAAGAACGGGTTCACGATGTCGGAAATGATTAAGCCGAATGTGCGGCTGCGTCCCGCCGCCAGAGACCTTGCCTGGGTGTTGGGGTAGTATCCCAGTGCATGAACAGCACGCCAGACTTTCTCCGCCGTGCGCGGATTTACGAACGAACTGCCGTTGATCGTGCGCGAAACCGTTGCGGTAGAAAGCTTCGCTTGCGCGGCAACCTGCTTGATGTTCATGAGCCTTTATCTCTGGTTAAGGAACGTTCGGCATTATAGGCTAAACGAGGTTTACGAGAGACATTGCTAATAGATTTATGTGCAACCGCTTACATATCACAACAATAGACGTTCTTCTTCTTCGCGAGAGTGCCGAGTGAAACATTGCGTTGCTTTGCTGCTTCGCCCGCACGCTTTGTCGTTGTTCGACGGCAACGATGTCCAATAGCGATCTTTACTTTGATTTATGTAAGCGATTACACTAATGCATTACGTTCTGAGTTATCGGGCTATTTCGCGGTATTACCGCGGGATGATGGAGCCCGGCAGATAGTCAGAGCAGAAAGAAAAAACGCCATGAAGGTACTGGTGACAGGTGGCGCCGGTTACATCGGCAGTGTCGTCACGCTCGAACTGCTTAAGGCCGGACATGACGTCACTGTGTTCGACAATTTGAGCAACGGACATAGAACGGCGGTCACCGGCGGGGCGAGACTCGTGGTGGGCGACATATCCGATCGAGCCTCGCTCGCTGCCCTGCTGCGCAGCGGTTTCGATGGAGTCCTCCATTTCGCGGCGTTCATTGAAGCTGGTGAGTCGATGCAGGTCCCGGAGAAGTACTTCCGGAATAACACTGCCAACGCCCTGGCGCTGCTTGAAGCTGTGCTCGAGCACAAGGTTCCGCGAGTTGTCTTTTCCTCTACCGCGGCGCTGTACGGCAACCCTGAGCGCACGCCGATTCTGGAGCAGGATCGCCTGCTGCCCACGAACGCCTACGGCGAGTCGAAGCTGCTCGTCGAGCGCATGCTGGAGTGGTTCAACCGCTTGCATGGCCTGGCTTATGCAAGCCTGCGCTACTTCAATGCGGCAGGAGCCACCGCTGACTTAGGCGAGGATCACAGTCCCGAAACACACCTGATTCCAATCGTTTTGGAAGCTGCGCTTGGACGCCGCAAGAGCGTCGCCATCTATGGAACGGACTATCCGACGCCGGATGGGACGTGCGTGCGGGATTACATACATGTGCAGGACCTTGCCAGCGCCCATGTTCTCGCCCTGGATGCGCTGGGCAAAAGCGCCGCGCCTGAACGTCTGATTTATAACCTTGGCAATGGGTCGGGTTTCTCGGTTCGAGAGGTCATCGAAGCCGCACGGCGCGTGACTGGCAGACAGATCGAAGCCGTGGAAGCGACGCGGCGTGCCGGTGATCCCGCTGTTCTGGTAGCAAGTTCAGAGAAAATCAAGAAGGAACTGAACTGGGCTCCGAGGCACTCGGAGCTGGACGGCATCATCGCCAGCGCGTGGGAGTGGAGGCGCAATCATCCGAATGGCTACCAGGAATAGCGCCATGGACCTGTCCGAGTTCGCTCAAGAGTTCACCCAATCTCCCCATCGCAGATACAATCCGCTGACGCGCGACTGGATCCTGGTTTCGCCGCACAGGACACAGCGTCCCTGGCAGGGGCAGGTAGAGAAACAGGCTGTTCCCGCTTCTGTTGAGTACGATCCCGCCTGCTATCTCTGTCCGGGGAATCCCAGGGCAGGCGATGCCAGGAACCCGCACTACAGCGAGACGTTCATTTTCGAAAACGATTTCGCGGCGCTGAAGCCTGAGGTGCGCGACTTCAACATCGACGTGGACGGCCGCGGCTTACTCGTCGCTCAAAGCGAGCGCGGAATCTGCAAAGTGGTGTGCTTTTCACCGCGACACGATCTGACCCTCGCTCGCATGGAGGCCTTCAAAATCCGCAATGTCGTCGATGTGTGGGCGGAGCAGTACTCCGAGCTAGGTCAGTTGCCGCACATCAACCACGTTCAAATCTTTGAAAATCGCGGTGCGATGATGGGTTGCAGCAATCCTCACCCGCACTGCCAGATTTGGGCCAACGAGAGCATTCCCAATGAACCGTTAAAAGAGCAGTCGGCCTTCATCGAATATCGAGCAAAGAACGGCGCCTGCCTGCTGTGCGACTACGTCGAAACCGAGCTGGCGATCAACCAGAGAGTTATCTGCGAGAACGAGCACTTCATCGCGGTTGTGCCTTTCTGGGCGATATGGCCGTTTGAAAGCCTTGTCTTGAGCAAGCAGCACGTCACCGATATCGCCGCGCTTACAGATGCGCAGCGAAACTCGCTCGCAGACATTTTGCGGCGGCTGACCATCCGCTATGACAACCTGTTCCAAGTCTCGTTTCCGTACTCGATGGGTTTTCATCAGCGTCCCACGGATGGGCAGGAACATCCGGAGTGGCACTTCCATGCGCACTTCTATCCGCCACTGCTTCGCTCGGCGACTGTGCGGAAGTTCATGGTTGGTTATGAAATGCTGGCAAGTCCGCAGCGAGACATCACTCCTGAATCGGGTGCGGAACTTCTGCGGAGCTTGAGTGAAGAACACTACCTGGATCGCCTGTAAGTAACGGCGGCTCAGAAGTCGAAGGACTCGAAAGACCTTATCGCGCCTTGGTTGCGCGGGGAGTAGTCGATTATGCAAGGAAGTTGTTGCGAGAGTTCGGTTTCAGCGGCCAAAACGTTAACGGAGCGTTTTCAAAGGCTCAATGGTACTCGGCCCGAAATCTTCCGGGCGCCCGGCCGTGTGAACCTCATAGGCGAGCACACGGATTACAACGATGGATTCGTGATGCCCGCTGCCTTGGGTTTCTACACCATGGTTGCGGTGGCGCGTCGTGATGATCGTATCGTTCGAGCGTACTCGGAACAGTTTCAGGAGTCAGTCGATCTGCCGTTGGATTCGTTGAGCATAGGCGCGCAAAATCACTGGAGCGACTATGTCCGCGGCGTCGCCGGTGTCCTGATTCGGTCAGGACACAAGCTTTCTGGCGCAGACATCATGATCGATGGACAGGTGCCTCTTGGTGCGGGACTGAGTTCTTCAGCAGCCATCGAGGTCGCGACGGCGCTTGCGTTATGCTCCGTTTCGAATATCGACATGCCGCCCATTGAGATGGCGCGCGCGTGTCAGAAGGCCGAACACGATTACGCTGGAACCCACTGCGGAATCATGGACCAGTTTATCTCGATCTTCGGACGCGCCGGTCACGCGGTAATGCTCGACTGCCGTTCGCTCGATTCCAAATTGCTTCCCATCAGCGGCGACGTTCGCATGGTGATCTGCAACAGCATGGTTAAACATGCTCTCGCCGGCGGCGAGTACAACCGGCGCCGCGCAGATTGCGAAACCGCCGTGAGCTTGCTGGGCCAGCATCTGCCTGGGATCAAGGCGTTGCGGGACATGACGCTTGAGCAACTCGATCACTATCGCGGCATCCTGTCCGAAACGGTGTATCGCCGCAGTCGCCATGTCATTTCCGAAAATGAGCGAGTCTTGAATGCGGCTGATGCTCTGACATCGGGAGATCTCGCCGGCTTCGGCCGATTGATGTGCGAGTCCCACACTAGCTTGAGAGACGATTACGAGGTTAGTTGTAAGGAGCTTGATCTTCTTGTGGAGCTTGCACGCGGTTTGGAAGGTGTTTTTGGCGCGCGTATGACTGGTGGTGGGTTTGGCGGATGCACCGTCAACCTGGTTTCCGCCGAACACGTAGACAAATTCCAGGCAGCCATGTCGGAAGGCTATCAAAAAAAGACGGGTACCACGCCGAACATCTACGTCTGCCTGGCCGCACAAGGGGCCGGGCGAGTCGAGAGACTTTAGTGTGATCGACGAATTGATTTTGCGAGCAGACTGTTGCTGGCCCGAACGACGGGCCAGCATTTCTATTTGATAAAGGACTGCACTTAGCGCGGTACCTCTACCCGAATCACTGCCTTCGCTTGGGGGCATGATGGCGGTTCCCCAACAGGCTGTTTAAAAACAAGCGAAGTCATCCTGAACGTAGCGAATGATCTGCTGTTCACAGCAAAACAGACCCTTGCGGTCCGCATAAGCCGAGTGATCAAGGCGACGCAATATAGGTTCCTTAGCGGCCTCCCAAGCCGCTGCCTGTAATCCGCCACACTCTTAATCTCCATGGAAATGTCAATTCGCTCGATGTCATTCGATTGTAGTTAAGTGATGCAGATCACGGTCTCGTGTGCGAAATAGCCGCCGAAATCATAATGCGGGACATTCGCCTCGATACGTCTCGCTAGGTGAAATAACTGGGCTGATTAGTAGTACTTTCGTAACGTTGCATGCACCATTTGTTGTGGTGTGTAGCGCAATCTTCCGATATTGTGTAAATGGTGGAGGATTGCTAATTTTTTCCACCCCTACATAACGAACAAGGGGTTCCGACCCATGATTGAAGGTTTAATTCTGTTCGTAGCACTTCTTGCTCTTACCTATTTTTCGAATCGGTACATCAGCAGTCACCCGCGCAGCGATGTTAGGGCAGATCTAAAGGAGCAGGTCGATCGGAATTTAGATCGGCCCCACAAGCTTCCACATGCTGTTCCCCATGGCATGAGGCCCTAAAGGCGCTGGCTGTACGCGAGCGGAAAACCGCCGCGCAATCGACGGAACCTATTGTTAATCGCAACGCGCTTTGTGTTAGCTGGCGGTCGTGTATCGGGCAGCCTTCATGAACACGTTCTCGTCCGCGCCGTAGTGTGTGCAAGGGCGGCGCAGAAAGCAAATATGATCAATGTCCAGGATTACTGATAAATTGAGGCCGTATCGTCGGCTCGTGATATCGCTTGTCATACTGATTGGGTTAGCGGCAGTTATTCCTTTTATTTCCCAGATTCAAGCGGCCAACTCCCAGTCCTCAACCGCATTGGTAAATGCAGAGGCTCAACCTTCCTTCCGCTATTTCGAATTTCTCGTATCCGATAAATACTCGGGCGGTGAGCGTGCTGCATTATTCGTCACTCTGCTGGTTGCCATTGCCGGTCTTCTATATGCGGCAATGCTGGTACGCCAGATTAAGAGCGCTGACAAAGGCACGGCCAAGATGCAGCAGGTGGCAAACGCCATCCGCGCAGGATCTGACGCGTATCTGAAGAGGCAGTTGAGGTCGGTGTCCTTGCTGATCCTTGTCCTTGCAGTGGCGCTGTTCTTGACCAAGGCGCTCAGCTCCGACCTGGGCTTCCGCGACCCGTTTGCGATTGGACGTGCGGGAGCATTTCTCGTAGGCGCGTTCTTCTCGGCGATGGTCGGCTTCATCGGCATGAGGATGGCTACCACGGGCAACCTGCGCGTGGCACAAGCCGCAAAGGTTGGCTTTGGGCGTGCGCTCATGCTGGGCTACCGTACCGGCACAATCACCGGAATGCTGACCGACGGACTTGGCCTGCTTGGCGGAACACTGATCTTCATGGCGTACGGCGAACATGCGTATGAAGCTCTGCTCGGCTTCGGCTTCGGCGGGACGCTGCTGGCGCTCTTCATGCGAGTGGGCGGCGGTATCTATACGAAAGCTGCCGACGTAGGCGCCGATCTTGTCGGCAAGGTTGAAAAGGATATTCCGGAAGACGATCCGCGCAATGCGGCAACGATCGCCGATAACGTTGGTGACAACGTTGGCGACTGCGCGGGAATGGCGGCCGATGTATTTGAGTCCTATGAGGTGACGATTGTCGCCGCCATGATCCTGGGCTACACGGCGTTCGGCCACAAAGGAGTGATTTTCCCCATCCTGGTGCGTGCGATTGGCGTGCTCGCTTCGATCATCTCTACGTACCTGGTGCGTGCCAGCGATCACGGCAGCACCAAGGAAGCGATGAAGTCGATCAACACCGGCTTCTGGATTGGGTCTGCGATCTCGGTCATTGGATTCGTGACGCTGGGCTTTGGATACCTGCGTTTCGATTCCGCCATGGTAGCGGCAAACATGATTTCACAACAGGCGTGGGCGGACATCTCCAGCCTTAGCTGGTGGGCGAACCTGGGCGTCGTTGGGCTGGATATGCGTCCAGCATATGCGTGCCTGGTTGGCGTACTGCTCTGCGTTGGACTGAACCGCACGACCGAATACTTCACCGGCACGGAGTTCAGCCCGGTGAAAGGACTTGTTCGGAACTGCTCCACCGGACACGCGACGAACCTGATCGACGGCTTCGCGGTAGGTTACGAGTCGGCGGTTGCGACCGGCATGGTACTGTGCGCGGCAATCCTGGGCTCCGTCCTTGTTTATAGCGGCACGAATCCGCTATGCATCGCGTATGGCGTTGCAATGTGCGGCATTGGCATGTTGACCTTGACGGGCAATACCATCTCGATGGACGTGTTCGGGCCTGTCGCCGACAACGCGAACGGAATCGGCGAAATGGGCTATGACCGCGAGGAGATGGGCGACGAGCAGTACGTGAGGGCGCGGCAGATACTGGCCGACCTGGACTCGGTTGGCAACACAACCAAGGCCGTCACCAAAGGTGTCGCGATCGGTTCGGCGGTCATCGCAGCAGTATCGCTTTTCGCGAGCTTCATCACGGTTATCGGCTCGGGCGGCGGCGGAGAGAATGAGGCGCTGCCGAGCGCACTGTTCGAGAAAGTCGCAGGACTGCTTTCCATCAGCGATCCGAAGCTGATCGTCGGTATGCTGATTGGCGGTGCGGTGCCGTTTCTGTTTTCGTCGATGGCGATCCGCGCTGTTGGACGCGCCGCGTTCCTGATCGTCAACGAATGTCGTAATCAGTTCCGCAGGCCAGGCGTAATGGAAGGCTCCGTCCTGCCGGACTATGGCAAGGTAGTTGACATCTGCACGGTTTCGGCACAGCGCGAACTCGTTGGTCCGGCGCTGCTGGCCGTCTTTGCGCCAATTCTTACGGGCTTTCTGCTTGGCCCCTTGGCATTGGCTGGATTCCTCGGCGGTTCGATCGTCGTCGGCCAGCTCCTGGCGTCATTCATGTGTAATGCAGGCGGCGCATGGGATAACGCGAAGAAGATTGTGGAAGACGAACCTCGCGACTTGCAGATGAATACCGGCAAGGGTAGCGAAAAGCACAAGGCTGCGGTCACGGGCGATACAGTTGGCGATCCGCTGAAGGACACGGCAGGACCGGCAATCAACCCGCTGCTCAAGGTCATGAACATGGTCTCCGTGCTGACCGTGCCGCTCATGGTGGTCTATGATCGCAAAGTAGTGGACAGCGTGCGCCGGTTTGCGGCGGAAGCCGACAGCCTGTACACGCTGCCAACGTCCTTTGTCCTGCACAGCTTCGACATATTCTGGGTGGCTGCGGTTGTGCTTTCGGGCGCCGCCATTATCTGGGCTGTGCGGCGCTCACATCAGCAGGCGCTCTTTCCGGAACCAGAAGCCGCGGCGATGGAGAGCGCGTATCAAAACGACTAATTAGCTAAAGCAGACTTACAAGACGAAGGCCGGCTTTCGAGCCGGCCTTCACTACTTAGCGCTCTTAATCGAATACACCTTCGTTCAGTGGCAGTTTACAAAGTCAAAACTTTGCGCTTCCAATGCTGCTCCAGGCGTGACGATCAGCGGCGTCCCATTACTCTGTGCCGATGTGTTCTGAACAGGGGGCACACAGTTGGGAGTTGTCAGTCGGTCCAAGTTGGAGACAGCCTTGTCATACACGAAAGCTCTAACCTCGACGGTGTACACCGAGGAACCTGCGCGCTGCGCCCAGCCACCGCCCGGCAGCCGGAACACGGCAGGTCCGACTGGCAGGATGACATTCACTGGCGCACATGCGGCAGCGGCAGGGCATGAGTTTCCGAACGCTGTGAGGTAGGAAGCCACAGCGAAGTTCTGTGGAACACTGGGCACAGCATACCGAAACTCCGTGCCAGGGAGGCCTTGATCGGCAACATCAAAGATGGTTTCCCGGTTGAGGGTGATTACGCCACCCGATGGCCCGGAACTCGTGACTGCGTGCGCAATCGACACCATCCGCACGGCGTTCCGCGCTTCTGGGCCAACGAGCACATTGCCGAGTTTTGCTCCTGCCTCGGCCAGTATCAGCGTGGGCGGGTAGGCATTTGCGTTTTGAGGTATCGGTTGTGCCGAGTCGAGGGCGGAAACAACTACCAAGTATCGACCAGGTGCTGGTGGACACAAACTGAAGCCCCAGCCTGGTATTGAAGACGTCACCGCAACTGGTCTGTAGGTGGGAAGAGACGTAGTATTGTTCGAATCCAATTGCTGCAACGTAACGATCGCTCGAAGTCCATCGAGCGACTGTCCGGTCGACGCCTCAACCACCACACCGGTGATTTCGCCGCTGGTACAGCCTTGAAGCACAGGGTGAGGAGAGGGGCGGACGCCAACAGTCTCAGCCCCGCCGCATCCGCAAAGAAAAGCCGCAGATGGAATGGCGAATGTCGCCAGTAGAATCGATGTGCGAATAAGGGCAGTGCACAATCGCGGACTCATATTTACTATTGGCCTCCAAGCCGTTCTGAGGCGCTCAGAATAATAGCGTATTGTGGATTCCAACTGGCAATGACTTCGCGATAGCTTCCAGCAAACGTGCAGCTTGTCCGATGAGCGAGCACTCCGCAATTTATCGGCTAGAAAGATGCACTCCTATTCGCGTACTTGGTACTATCTTGGTAGTATCAAGAGTAGTAAGGAGAACGCATGGATATTCTCAAGATTCTTAATGACCTCCGAGCCGAACGCGAGCACATCGACCAAGCTATTTCGGCGCTTGAAGCACTCGGTGCGGGAGCCAGGAGCGAAGTTAGCCCGGCGCAAAAACCTGCAAAGGCAGCGGCGAAGCAAACTCGTGGCGGTGGCAGAATGAGCCCAGCCGCTCGGAAGCGCATGTCCGAGATGATGAAGCGCCGTTGGGCTGAGAGAAAGAAAAAGCAGAAGGCGGCATAGCTGCCAGGATCTCGACGGGGCTGGTCACAAGTTTGATCAGCCCTGTGTCTGCACAAACTGCATCCTCCTCTTTGGCAACCAGCGCCTCCCCGCAGGTGGCTATGGAAGGCGGTTTTGCTTGCATCGGAAAACAGTAGGCAATGGGTGATCCCGCAATCTGGCGTGGGGATTGCAGACTGGCGGTTTGCGAGGTATCATTGTAGTTAATGGCTTTCAACAAGAAAGACGTCGACGTCGATTCCAGGATCGAAGGCCCCGCCAGTTCGTATGTCCTGTCGTTTCAAACGGAACGTTTCCACCAGGACACCCGCTACCACTGGATGATTTGCAAGGCGCAGAACCCCGACGAATTAGTGTCGTGGGGATATGCATCTACAAAAGAACTCGCCGAAGCTGCAGCACAGAACGAAGTTAACGACCTCTCATCTGGGCTCACAAAGGGCGGCCGGGTAATCAGCACCAGTAATGCATTCACTCGCCGCTAATTACTGACACAATAGGGCCAGCTTGTAACTGCAAATCCTTCAGTGCTCCTCGAGCCGCCTTCTATGGCCCTAAAACTGCTTGCCCTAAAACTGCTTGCCTGAGCGAGTTTCGGATTGTAATCATTAACCATGTTCCTCCATTCCATTCTTCGGTCACTTATTTTTCCTAGGCGTTTCCTGTCGATAATCGTAGTTTTCACTGCTCTTGTTATTGCGCCCAGAGCAGTTTTCGCACAACAGATCACGGCTGCGGAGCGACCGGCCCAGTTGGATATCAGGGCTGCGGGCGCGGCGAGCATCAGGGTCACGCTCAAACCGGTGGGTCTGCGCGATCTTCCCGCGAATCCGTCAGTGGCCGACAGGGCGTATCCGGCGGCTCCGATCAGTCTTCGCCAGATCACGTCGCCGGTGAAGCGGAAGGTAGGCAACCTCAACGTCGAGGTACGGCCAAATCCGCTGACCTTGATTGTGACAAACGCGACCGGCGTGTTGGTACAGGAAATCGTGTTCGACGCGGATGGCAATCTCTCATTCAAAACGGGGAACTCCCCTATTCTCGGGATGGGCGAAGGCGGCCCCCGTCCGGAACGCGGAAAGTCGTGGCGTGACCAGAAGGTGCAATTCGACCGGCGCGGCGCGCTGGACATGATGGAGCCACGCTGGCAAAGCGACATGTACGGCTCACGAAATCCTGTCGCGACGCTGTTCGGCACGGAAGGCTGGGGAATTTTCGTGGCGGCGCCGTGGGTAAGAGTTGATCTGCGCAGCCCGAACCGCGGCATCTTCATGCCCTTCAAGCCGACCGGTGCAGAGGCTACGCCGCAGAATGTGCGCAACCAGCAGCAAACCGCGGGCAAGGGTCTTCCGCCGATTGGGGCAATTGTACCGGGGCTGTATGACTTTTTCGTGTTCGACGCGCATGAGCCGCCGAAAGCGATGAACGACTACTCAATGATCACCGGTCCGGCGGCAATGCCGCCGAAATGGGCTCTCGGCTACATGCAGTCGCATCGCACGATTGAGGACGAGAAACAGTTGTTGGGCATTATCGACACGTTCCGTTCCAAGCGCATTCCGATCGACGCGGTGATCTATCTTGGCACCGGTTTCTGCCCGCGCGGATGGAATACGCCGCAGCCCTCATATGACTTCAATCCAGAAGTATTTCACCGTGATCCGAAACTGGTATTGGATGACATGCACGCGAGGAACGTAAAAGTAATCGTGCATACAGTGCCGTGGGACCGCGATAAACTGCCGACACTGCACGGGACGATTCCCGCCAAGCCCAACGAAACGCTCGATTCGTCACACATCCAGAACTATTGGTCACAACACGTACCGTTGGTTAAGGCGGGCGTCGATGGTTTCTGGCCGGACGAAGGTGACTGGTTCAATCTTCATGAACGTGTTAAGCGCCATCAGATGTACTACCAGGGATCGTTGTCTACATCTCCGAACGCCCGGCCATGGAGCTTGCATCGGAACGGCTACCCTGGCATCGCGCAGTGGGGCGGCTGGGTCTGGTCGGGGGACACTGAATCTTCCTGGAAAACGCTTGAAGCCCAGATTGCGGTTGGCCTCAACTACTCGCTCGGCATAGGGCCGTACTGGGGCTCCGATATCGGCGGGTTCTACCCAAACCGCGACCTGACGGGCGAGCTGTTTGCGCGCTGGTTTCAGATGGCCGCTTTCAATGGGTCCTTCCGCTCACATGGACGGACCTGGTGGACGCGACTGCCGTGGGGTTGGGGCATCTCGGATATGGGACCTCGCGAGAACGGCAATGCAAACGCTCCGCTACGGGAAGACAGCCCGGCACAGATTCTGCAGTCTGAGATGAACAACCCGGCCATCGAGCCGGTTGCGCGCAAGTACTCTGAATTGCGCTATCAGCTCATGCCGTACACCTACACGCTCGCCTGGGAAGCCAGGAATAGCGGTCTTCCACTGCAGCGGGCGCTCTGGCTGCACTATCCGGATGATGCACGGGCACGCGGGTTGGGAGACGAGTTTCTCTGGGGCCGCGACATGCTGATTGCTCCGGTCTATCAGAAGAGCGCAACTTCACGCGATGTCTATCTCCCGAAGGGCGAGTGGTACGACTGGTGGACCAACAGCAAGGTGACCGGCGGAAAAATCGTAAGTCGCTCCGTTGACCTGGCTACCATGCCTATCTATGTCCGTGCCGGTGCGATCATCCCGTTCGACCCAGTGCGGCAGTACACAGCGCAGGTGGTGAGCGAGCCGACCACGCTTAGGGTGTATCGCGGCGAAAATGGCGTGTTCACGCTCTATGACGATGATGGCATCAGCCAGGACTACGTGCTCGGCAAGGGTACATGGACGCGCATCATTTGGAACGATGCGAAGCGCCAACTAACCCTCGAACCGGGTGCGCCCGCCGGCATGACGAACATCACAGGAAAACGCATTTTCCGTGTGCAGGTGCTGCCGGAAGGCAAGACCACAACCGTGAATTACACCGGAAAGCAGATTCGAGTCAGTTTGTAACGACTGGTACACCTTTGCAATCCTGTCCCACACGGCAACCGCCATGTGGGGCACCGTCAAGAGGAGAGTCGAGATGTGGGCGGGTAGCCAATTCAAGCCTTTTTTTGGCTTGAGTGGGGCTCTCTAAATGTACGAACCTCTCCGCTTTTTCTGGCTCGCTCATCATGTGGACAAGCGACAGCGCCCCCCTCATAAAGGCCCCGCAATAGCTTGGTTGCGGCGTTCGTGCGTCCGTGAACGGATAAGAAGGTTATTTCGAAATAGTCTTCACGGCAGGTGTGACCGAGACCAAAGGCCACATCCTCCAAGCGGTTCTTTGGCTGGTACGCTCTACCAAATACGCTGTTGCTGATCTTCACCAATTGCTCAAAGACTGGCAGGAAGTTTGGATGGCTCTTAAAGAACCTCTGAGAATGCTCGCTACGCCCGAAGTCAAATGTCATTTCGCACGAGTACATCGCGGTAGCGGTCCAGTCCTGCTTGCGCAGAATCATTCAGAATAGGACACCAAGGTTGGACAAACACCTTGTAAGTGATAGGTAGGAAGGATTTGGTAGCGCTACCAGGAATCGCGAGGCCAAAGGCCTGAAAACACAAGCGGGCCTGCAGAAAAGGCGCCTCTCCACAGCACTTCCCAGAAAACCCGAAGCTGAGAATTGCAGGCCGGGCTGTTGCGGAGAGAAGCGGAGAAACTAGTGTTTGTGGACAAACTGGACAAACGAAAAGGGCGCTTGCGCCCCCGCTGACTTCGGGCAGTCAAGCGCGCGCTCAGCCCTGCATGTCGCCGCCCCCTGCGATATACTGAACCACATGGTTCAGTATATGGAACCCATTCTCGATGCGACCTTCGCCGCGATCTCGGATCCCACCCGGCGCGGCGTTCTGGAACAGCTCGTACGCGAGGACGCTTCGATCACCGACCTTGCCGAAAGATTTCACATGACCCTGACAGGGATGAAGAAGCACGTCGGCGTCCTGGAGCAAGCGGGGCTCGTCGCGACAGAAAAGGTCGGGCGAGTGCGGACCTGCAGGCTCGGCCTGCACACGCTGGACAAAGAGGCGGAATGGATTGAGAGATACCGGCAGCTCTGGGCCGAACGCTTTGATGAACTAGACAAGATCGTCGAGGAATTGAAACAGAAGGAGAAAACCCATGGACAAAAGAAAAAATAGCGACACCAACCGGACGAAGAACAGCACGAGCGTGGAACGCAAGTCCGATCGTGAACTCGTCGTCACTCGAACCTTCAACGGCCCGGCGCATGTCGTTTTCAGTGCCTGGACCAAACCCGAACTGTTCCAGCGGTGGTGGGCACCGAAGTCGTTCGGAGTCTCCTTACTTTCCTGCGAGCTTGATGCCCGTACAGGGGGCAAGTACCGTCTGGTCTTCCGCCATCCCTCGACCGGGGAGCCAATGCCTTTCTTTGGTCGCTACGTCGAAGTGATCCCGCCCAAGCGCATCGTCTGGACGAACGACGAAGGGGAGGAACCCGGGGCCGTCACAACAGTGACCTTCGAAGAAAACGCCGGTGAGACCGTCGTCGTCCTGCACGACCTCTATCCTTCGAAAGAAGCGCTCGACGAAGGGATCGCCTCCGGAAGCACCAGCGGGTACCCCCTGCAATTTGAGCAGTTGGATCAGCTTCTCGTCGATTTGGGGGCGAATATGGGCGGGAGGCCGGCGTAAGCTTCTTCTGCGAGCTGAGTGTTCTCGACGCACCTGCAAAGTACAAAGCCGCCTTTTCGGCGGCTTTGTTTACGAGTGCGGTTTGGTAGCGCTACCGGGAATCGAACCCGGGTTTAAAGATTGAGAATCTTCCGTCCTAACCCCTAGACGATAGCGCCACACGTTGAAGACACAACGAATATAGCAAAGTTGCGCTGCTTTCAACAACCATGGCCTGGTCGTGTCGGCGCGAATTCGGGCTGAAAACAAGCTGGCGAGCAGGTGGTCGTGCTATCTGCCGCCTGGTCGCCGAAGCTGTTGCCAAAACGTGTTTTTCCTAACGGCTGATTTGTGATGACTAGGCCACGCGATCGAGTTTTTCTCCTTCGCTGACCCTGCTCTCTCTTCGCCTCAGCAGCCAGGTCAATGCGGCGGGCACTGCGAGCGCGGCAATCGAGCCCGCGACTTTCCTCCCGTTCGAACGCTGCCCGCGCGCTGCCTCGTTGTCGAGCCAGCCTCCGCGCACCCCTGTACCGGACGCGGTCGGTTTCAGGACGTTGCCGGAGGAATCCGGGACTGAGGCGTTCTGTCTCATCTGCCTTCGATGGGTGTGCATTGCCATCGCTTTTTCGGCGGTGATGGGGGCGAACCTTCCTTGCATGCTGAAGAGTTTCCCGGCGCGCCCGACGATGACTTCATCTTTCGGTTTCATCGCAAGTGCGAAGATCGTTTCCGAGACCTGTTCGGGCGGATATACGGGCGGGATGGCCTGCACGGGCTTGCCGGTGTGGTTGGCCGCATGTTCGAAGAAAGGCGTATCCATGGAGACCGGCATCACGGTGCAGACGTGGATATCCTTATTGTCATTGGCCCATAGCTCCTGGCGCAAAGCCATTCCCAATCCGCGTATGCCGTGTTTGGCGGCAACGTAAGAACTCTGATAGGGAGCGGAGTCCTTGCCGAGGTAGGACGAGACGTTGATGAGCACGCCCTTACCCTGCTGCCGGAACTGGCGCAGGGCCTCGTACGAGCCGTAGATACAGCCCATCAGGTCCGTTTCAATAACTTGACGATGTTCTTCCAGCGGGATCTCATCGAAGCGCCCGAACGTAGAGACACCTGCGTTATTGACCCAGGCATCGATGCCTCCGAATGCGTCGATAGCGCGGCGGGAGAGACGTTCGACATCCCCGGAATCGCTGACGTCGGTGTCGACGGAAAGAGCGCGTACGTTCAACTGTTCGCACTCCGCGGCCAACTCTTTGAGCAGACTCTTGCGGCGGGCTCCCAGCACCAGGTTCGCGCCAGCTTGGGCAAACCGCAAGGCCGTCGCGCGGCCGATTCCGCTTGAAGCGCCTGTGATCACAACGACTTTATTCTTCATCTCTTTCATGCCAAAGCTCTCCTCGAAGGGCGGAAAGAGAAAGAGATGGCCTGCCTCCGCAACAAGATGTCCTGCGAGAGGAGGAAGTGCTGTGCTCAAGGAATGTCACGAAGGGCGCAGGAAAGAAGCGCCGAACGAAAGCTCGAAACAATGATCGGCCGTGCTTGTTGCTGGGCCGGTGGAACCTGAGCCTTTGGGCGCCTCCTGTGCGGTATAATCTGAAATTCCGCCCGGAAATCTTGCGGTCAAGTTGTAGTACGTGGTTCTCCGGTCGCGATTTGGAGCCCTGGAAAGATGATTCGATTCCTGCAAACTCCCGGCCCGGTTAAAAAGATCCTGCTGGGCGGCCTTCTCCTGATCATCTGCGTAATGATGGTCGTAACGCTTATCCCGGGCGGCATTCTCGGCGATGCCCTGGCTGGCGGCACTGCTGGTACCGTTGCCAAGGTTGGCTCCGAACACGTCACCGTTCAAGATGTTCAACAGTTAGCTCGTCAGATGGGCCGCCAGCAGTTTCCGCGTGGCCTCCCGCAGCAGCTGATGCCGTTCATGATGCAGCGTGCGGCGGAAACGCTGATCATGCAGAATGTGGTACTGGCGGAAGCCGACCGCATGGGTCTGAGCGCCAGCGATGAGGAACTGCGTTACGAGTTGCAGCACGGGCCTATCTCGCGCGAAATCTTCCCGAACGGCAACTTCATCGGGCAGGACGCCTATCAATCGTTTGTACAGAACCAGTTCCAGTTGAGCGTCGCGCAATTCGAGCAGCTCGTCAAGAAAGACCTGACGATCCGCAAGCTGCGCAGCGTGATCGAGGGTGGCGTGACCGTCTCTAACGCCGAACTCATGGATGAGTATCGTCGTCAGAACATGAAAGTGAAGTTCGAGTACGCGGTGCTCTCGCTCGACGACGTTGCCAAGAGCGTGACGCCGACCGAATCGGAACTACGCGCCTACTATGAGAAGAATCAGGAAAGCCTGAAGAACGCTATTCCTGAGCAGCGCAAGGCGGCATTCGTCATGATCGATGCCACCAAGCTGCCGAATGCCGCAAAGCCGACGAACGAAGACTTCAAGAGCTACTACCAGGCGCATCAGGATGAGTTCCGCGTTCCTGATTCCGTGACCGTTCGTCACATCCTTATCAAGACTCCAGAAGCCGGACCTGATGCGAAGGTGGATCAGGCTGCCGTGGACGGCGCGCGAGCGAAAGCCGAAGATGTCCTGAAGCAGCTCAAGGCGGGCGCGAAGTTCGACGCTCTTGCGAAGAAGTACTCGGATGACAAAGGCAGCGCCGCCGAAGGTGGTCTGCTCGGTCCTATCACCAGGGGCCGCACGGTGCCGGAGTTCGAGCAGGCAGCTTTCTCGCTGAACAAGGGCGAGACGAGCGGCATTGTGAAGAGCAGCTACGGCTTCCACATCATCCGCGTAGACGACAAGACCTCCGCGCATCTGCAATCGCTCGATGAAGTTCGCGCCAGAATTGAGCCGATCGTCGCGCGCCAGAAGGCACAAGCAGAAGTCGATAAGCTGGCACGCACGCTTGAAACTGAGTCGCGCGCGCAGGGCCTGGAGAAGGCTGCGGCCGCGAGGGGCTTGCAGATTACGACAACGGAGTTCGTGAGTCGCGAAGCTTCTCTTCCGGGCGTGGGCAATGCGCCAGAGTTTATGGAAGCCATCTTCGCCAATAAGCCGATGTCCCCGCCCGTTTCAGTTCGCGTTCCAGAGGGCATTGCGATTGCGCAGACTCTCGATGTCCGGCCGCCTGCCACCCCGACCTTTGAACAGGTCCGTGACCGGCTGGCACAGCAATTCAAGCAGGAGCGCTCACAGGCGATGTTGCAGCAGAAATCGCAGGAACTGGCCGACCGCGCTCGTTCTGAGCACAATCTGAAGTCCGCAGCCAAAGCGCTCGGAGCGACAGTGAAGTCGAGCGATCTGGTGACTGCGGCACAGCAGGTGCCGGATGTAGGTGCAATGTCGGGCCAGGCGTCGATCATCTTCGACGCTAAGCCGGGCGAAATCGTAGGCCCTGTGGCAGGCGGACAAAGCGGGATTGTGATGCAGTTGGTGGAAAAGCAAGAGCCGCCAGCAGCGGAGTTCGAAAAGTCCAAGGAAGAGATGCGCGAGTCATTGCTCGCTCGCAAGCGCGGAGAGGTGATGGAACTCTACGTCACCAACCTGCGCCAAAGCATGGAGAAAGACGGGAAAATCAAGCTGAACCAGAAAGAGCTTGCACGTCTTACCACCTCGTCGGGCACGAACGATTAGCGCAGCCGCCTGACACGGGCGACGGCATTGTGAAAACAGTCACGCAAAATGGGAGCCAGCCGGCTCCCATTTTTGTTGCACCCAGTCCTGCTGTATTCTCCATTCATAGCTTCAGGCTCTACTCCCCCACTGGCCAATTCCGATCTGAATCTGAAACGTTAGGGCCTTCGTCTGAATCCAACTTCACTGGACCGAACCAGGGCTGTCCGTGGCGGTAGAAAATTCGAAACGAGGAACAATGACAAAACGAAATCTCCTGATTGCGGTAGTAGTATCGCTGTTGCTCGCTTCATGCGTTGGGCAGGGAACACCGGAGCCACCGAACGCAGGCCGGCAGGACCAGCCCGCTGGTCGGCACCAGACCGGCAAGGATATTCCCAAAGCGACCGCCGTTAAAGCACAAGACAACGCCAACAGCAGCGTCACGCAAAAAGTCGTTTACCTGAGGGACGCTAAGGGACAGGACGTTGGCAAAGCCACTTTGAAATCCGGTACGCGCGGCGTGGTGATACGCCTGAACCTGAAGAATTTGCCGCCGGGCGAGCACGCCATCCACATTCACCAAAATGCAAAATGCGAGCCGCCGGACTTCAAGTCAGCCGGGCCGCATTTCAATCCAAGCGGGAAACACCACGGTTTGGAGAGTGAGCAGGGCCCGCATGAAGGCGACATGAACAACATCACCATTAAGGCTAACGGCACCTCTCGCGTGACGATCTCGAATGATCGCGTGGCGCTCGTGCAGTCCGGCGTCGCCAACTCCGTCTTTGTGAATGGCGGCACCGCGCTTGTGATTCACGCGAAGCCCGATGACCAGAAAACGGATCCTGCGGGCAACGCGGGCGACCGGATTGCCTGCGGTGTCATTCAGGAGTAGTAAGCAGAAGCGTGCTTCCGACGGCAGATCGGCGATGACACAAAAAAGCGACGGATTCCCGACGACTGATGACTCGCGAGCCTGCGAAATCACCAAGTTTGTCTTCCTGAGCGAGGGCGGAAGCCCGAGTCGAAGGATCTCTCTTGCCAGCTCAGTTTACTCTGCGACTTTGCCGCTCCGCTAAAGGAAGGCAATTTCAAGAAATCGGCCTGGCGGAGCGACTTGCACTACCGCCAGCTTTGCCAAGCTAGTACGATGATTCCGCCATTCTGATGGGTACCTTCGAAACACTTAATGGAGGGAACTGATGCTACGCCTTACGCGTGTTGCCATCATCTTAATCATGTCCGCGGCAGTTGTTCTGCCGCTCGCTTCGCAGGAGAAACAAATGCCTACAACCGTTACGCCGGAAGCGCAGGCGGTAAAGCCGGCCTGGGTCGAATCCGCTAACGCGAAGTTGGCACAACAGCTCGTGGCCAAATACGGCGACTCGCAGCGCGAACGCGCAACGCGCGGGCTGAAGCAGATTGCCGTGTTCTGGCGCGCCGAAGATGGCGACCAGCGGGCCTACGAAGACTTTGTGACCACGAACTTCGCGGGCAGTCCGGCAACGCTGGACATGTTGTTTACCCGCTACGAGCGACTCTTCGAGCAGCTCGATGGACATCTACAGGAGATTGGGCGCGAGTTCCGCACGCAGACGGACCTTGACCTCGGCCCGATTCTTCCGGTTGATGAAGCATTTGCGGGCTATGACGTTAGCGCGCATCTCAATGACGATTTCTTCAAGAACAAGATTGCATTCACCGTGCTGCTCAACTTCCCGCTGACGACGTTGCAGGAGCGAATGCAGAACGGCCCCAGCTGGAACCGTCGCCAGTGGGCAGAGGCGCGCCTCGCGCAGCGCTTCACGCGTCGTGTTCCGGCACCCGTCAACCTGGCGATCGCGCAGGCCGTCTCGGATTCCGAGCGCTACATCTCCGACTACAACATCTGGATGCATCACCTGGTCAACGACAAGGGCGAGCGCATCTTCCCGCCGAAGCTGCGCCTGCTTTCGCACTGGAATCTGCGGGATGAGATCAAGGGCGACTACGCCGATACGCAGAACGGACTTGCGAAGCAGCGAATGATTCAGCAGGTGATGGAGCGCATCGTTACGCAAACCATTCCGGCTGCGGTTATCAACAACCCGGCTGTCGATTGGAATCCGTACACGAATGATGTGAAGCCTGCGGCGGTGAAGGACGCGGAAGTTGCGGTGCCGGCGACGGCTGAGAACAAGGCAGAGCCGGACACTCGTTATGCCGCCCTGCTTTCCATTTACCAGGCGGAACGCAAGCTGGACCCGTTTTCACCGACGGCGCCTACGCTCATCGCGCGCCGCTTCGACGAGAATCGCGAGCTGCCAGAGCAGCGCGTCAAGACGATGCTGGAACAGGTGGTGTCATCGCCGATGGTTCCGCGAATCGCCAAGCTCATTCAGCAGCGGCTTGGACGCCCGCTCGAACCGTTCGACATCTGGTACAACGGCTTCCGCGCGAAGAGCAAGTACAGCGAGGCGGAGCTTGACCAGATCGTCGCGAAGAAGTATCCGACGCCCGATGCCTACCGCCAGGACATTCCGAACATGCTCGTTAAGCTCGGCTTTACGCCTGACCGCGCAAAGTACATCGCGGCGAACATAGAGGTTGATCCGGCGCGGGGATCGGGACACGCGATGGGCGCAGCCATGCGCCAGGCACATGCGCACCTGCGCACGCGCGTCGAGAAGTCCGGCATGAACTACAAGGGCTACAACATCGCCGTGCATGAGATGGGTCATAACGTGGAGCAGACGCTTTCGCTCAACGACATCGACCACTACTTCCTGAATGGCGTGCCGAATACGGCGTTCACCGAAGCGTTGGCTTTCGTCTTCCAGGGACAGGATTTGAAGCTGCTGGGCCTCCAGCAAGACGATCCGCAATCGGAGGCGCTCAAGACACTCAATGACTTCTGGGGCACTTACGAGATAGCGGGTGTCGCGCTGGTCGATATGCAGGCCTGGCATTGGATGTATGACCATCCGCAGGCCACGCCTGCCGAGCTGAAGCAGGCGACGCTTGCGATTGCGAAGGACGTCTGGAACAAGTACTACGCGCCGGTGTTCGGCAAGAAGGATGTCGTCCTCCTCGGCGTTTACTCGCACATGATCGATTCCGTGCTCTACCTGCCCGACTACCCGATCGGCCACCTGATCGCTCATCAGCTCGAAGAGCAGGTGCGCAAGACCGGAGCTATCGGACCGGAGTTTGAGCGTATGGTGAAGCCAGGAAGCATCCTGCCTGACCTCTGGATGCAGAACGCCACCGGGCGTCCTGTGGGAGCAGAGGCCATGCTGGAAGCCACAGATCGTGCGCTGAGACAGCTAGGTTCATAAGACTCTCCGGCCCCAACATGTGTGCAGTAAAGATCAAGGCACGCCTCGGGCGTGCCTTGCTTACAAACCAGAGCTTAGCGTGCTGACGAAGTAAAGCTTTCATGTGCTAAGTGGAGAGACCTTGTGTTTTGCGTGCGGCGGAAACACAAGGTGGTTCGAATACGCGCCAAAACACCGGCGCTACGCTCACTATGACGCGTGTTGTAGTCACAAACGATGCGCTCCACGCATACTCCGCCCCAAGTTAGTAACGTATGTAGCACCTTAGTAACCTTCTCACGCAGCAATTCCGAAGTACAATCCGCAATCTTAAGTGGGGATTCTGCCGGGGGACAGCTCTGCTGCACAGCACTGCTGCGAGGAACACTCATGAAGTCAGCTCGCCCTATGTCTTTGTTGATCGCGATATCACGCGCGGTGTTTATGCTGGTAACGATTGTCACTCCGACAATTGCAGGCGCGGAAGACGGCCGAAAGGTCAAGGAACAGATTCAGCCCGCGTATCCCGAACTCGCCAAGAGCATGAACATCTCCGGCTCCGTAAAGCTTGAGGTTACGATCGCGTCCCAAGGGGGCGTGAAGAAGGTGAAAGTGCTTGGCGGGCATCCCGTGTTGGCCGATGCTGCCAGCCGCGCCGTGAGCCGTTGGCGTTACGAGCCCGGCGTAGAAGAGACGCGCACCGTGATTGTTGATTTCAAACGGTAGTCCGCGCTGCGAGAATTGAGATTCGAGGCTCCACCTATGGACACAGCCCATTGTTGGAGCCTTTTCAATTTTGTTCGTTTGGAAGTTGCTCGCGCCTACGGAACCATTGTTCCTTCCGCCGCTGACGCACTACAATCATGGGTTGCGTGTCGCGCTTCTACACAGCTGTTGTCGCGGCCTCCGCAAGGGGACAAACAAATCATGACCATCCGTACGATCATCGAACCATTTCGCATTAAAAGTGTTGAACCAATTCGCTGGACCACGCGGGAACAGCGCGACGTTCTGCTCCGCGCCGCATCCTTCAATGTCTTCCTTCTGGCTGCGGATGACGTGCTTATCGACCTGCTGACGGACTCCGGCACGGGCGCCATGTCTACCTACCAATGGGGCGCCATCATGGAAGGCGACGAGAGCTATGCGGGCAGCAAGAGCTATACCCGCTTCCGCGACTCCATTCGGGACATTACCGGATACAAGCACGTCATTCCCACGCACCAGGGTCGAGCCGCCGAACGCATCCTGTTCAGCGTGATGGTGAAGAAGGGCGATGTCGTCCCCAACAACACCCATTTCGATACGACTCGCGCTAACCTGGAGCAGGCTGGCGGCGAAGCCGCTGACCTCGTCATCGCCGAAGGCAAGCAGCCGTCCGTGATTCATCCGTTCAAAGGCAACATGGATATTGCCGTGCTTGAAGAGACCATTCAACGGGTGGGGCGCGAACGCATTCCACTGGTCATGCTCACCGTGACGAACAACTCCGGCGGCGGCCAGCCCGTTTCCATGGAGAATGCCAGAGCGGTCAGCGCAATCTGCAAGAAATACGGTATTCCGCTCTACTTCGATGCCTGCCGCTTTGCCGAGAACGCGTACTTCATCAAGTTGCGCGAGAAGGGATACGAAAACAAGACACCGAAAGAGATCGCGCAGGAAATGTTCGCGCTCGGCGATGGCTGCACTATGAGCGCCAAGAAAGACGGCATGGCGAACATTGGCGGCTTTCTTTGCACGAATGACGATCTGCTCGCGCAGCAGGAGAAAGATCTGCTCATCCTGACGGAAGGCTATCCGACGTATGGCGGACTTGCGGGACGCGACCTGGAAGCGATCGCAGTCGGCATACAGGAAGCCGTGCAGGAGGATTACCTCAAGTACCGCATCGCGTCCACCGCGTATCTTGGGAATCATTTGGCCGAGCAGGGTGTCCCACTCGTCATGCCTCCCGGTGGACACGCCATCTACCTCGACGCGCGTGCTTTCGTTCCTCACATTCCGCTGGAGCAATTTCCTGGCGTGGCGTTAGCGACGGAGTTGTACCTGGAAGGCGGCATTCGCGCCGTCGAGATCGGCTCGCTGATGTTCGGTGATGCTGCCAAGATGGACCTTGTCCGTCTCGCCATTCCACGACGCACGTACACGCAGAGCCACATCGATTATGTGATCGAGGTAATTCTGGAAGTCTGGAAGAAGCGTCAACAAATCCGCGGGTTCAAGCTGACCTATGAGCCACCATTCCTACGTCACTTCACGGCCCGCTTCGAGCAAGTGGAAGCGAAGGCAGCAAGGTAACGGACTGCGATTCTGGATAACTGAAGAAGTAGAGCCGGCCGAAGGTGGCCGGCTCTTTCCGTGTTGCGTGATTGTTTTCCAGCAATCGCGAATGCTCAATGCCTAAACGAACCTAAGAACATTGAAACACCGACAACAAGTGGGGCATCCTGAGCGTAGCGAAGGATCTGCTGTTCACAGCAAAGCAGATCCTTCGGTCTTAGCAACGTGAACTCAGGATGACTCGATAAAAACTTCCTCAGCAACCGTGAAGCAGGTGATCCGTATTTCCCGGAACTTCTGCCGTTCCCCAAGCGTACACAGCATGGGGATGGTTCCATGAGGATGCTGGTCGATATCCTTGCGCAGACGTTCCGGACACTCTGGGCGCACAAGCTGCGCTCGTTTCTTACCATGTTCGGAATCGCGTGGGGCGTTGGCTCGTTGTTGCTACTGGTTGGCCTTGGCGAGGGATTCCGGTCAGGGCAAATGAAGCGTATGGCCGAGATAGGGGAAGACATCATGTTCATCTCCGCCGGCCGCACGCCTGCCGTGGAGGGCAGCCTGAATTCCGCTCGCCCTTACTTCCTCACTTATAAGGATTATCAGGACATACACAGTGAAGCGCGTTATGTGCGCAACGCGTCACCGGTCGTGACGCGGGGCGATGTCCGTTCGGTCAGCGAGTTTGCGAGCGCGAACGGACAGCTTACCGGCGTAGAGCCTCAGTTTTCACGTATCCGCTTTCTGCCCCTCGCGCAAGGGCGCTGGATGAACGAGATGGACGAGCAGCAACGTCGCCTCGTCATCGTTCTGGGCTCTGAGGTTGCGAAGAACCTGTTCCCGGGACGGCCGGTGATCGGCAGCGCCGTTCTGCTCAACGGCATTCGTTTCGAAGTTATTGGCACGATCCGGCCGGTTGGGCGCGGCGAGAACAATTCTACGAACATGCGGTCCTACGTGCCCTACTCCGTCATGAGCACGTACTTCCCGGCGACGGGGGAACAGCAACCGGTCGATGCGCTCTCCTGGATCAACTACCAGCCGCGCACTCGCGATGAACACAAAGAGGCGAAGCTGGAGGTTCGCCGCATCGTCGCCCGCAACCACGGTTTCGATGCGCAGATCGAGGACTCGTTCGAAGAGTGGGACACGATCAGCGGCGCAAAGATGGTCGGCAAGATTTTCGACGCGATGAATATGTTTCTCGGGAGTGTGGGGCTGGTCACTCTGGCGCTCGGCGGCATCGGTGTCATCAACATCATGCTGGTTGCCGTGACCGAACGCACGCGTGAGATCGGATTACGGAAGGCACTCGGAGCCACCAATCGCAACATCCTGGCGCAGTTCGCATTGGAAGGCATTTTTCTGACCGTGTTCAGCGGCTTTATAGGGATGGGCGTAGCGGCCGCCATCATGGCGGCCCTCGGCTCCCTGCCTTCACCGGAAGGCTTTGATACGCCGAAGCTGGTTTTGTCTTCGTCAGCACTTGCCATCGTCAGTCTCTCTATTGCCGGAATTGCCGCCGGACTTTATCCGGCTCGCAAGGCCGCGATGCTAACGCCCGTTGAGGCTCTGAGGCAGGACTAGACATGATGCACGATCTCTTGAGCCAGGCTTACGGAGCGTTACGGCACAATCGGCGTCGAACGGCGCTCACCATGTTTGGCATGGCGTGGGGAATTGCGACGGTGGTGCTGTTGCTCGCCTACGGCACCGGCTTCGGGAACGCAATCAACACCATCTTTTCCAGCTTCGGCATGAAGGTGATGGGAGTGTTTCCGGGGCGCACGTCGATGCAGGCGGGCGGCGCCAAGGCCGGAACGCAGATACGTTTCACCCTCGACGATGTGCAGCGTTTGCAGGCGAATGTTCCGCAGATTGCGCGAATCACGCCCGAAGTTAATAAACAAACGACGGTGCAAAATGACAGCCGGCAATACAGCTTCACGGTGAATGGACATTATCCTTCCGTGCAGCGTATCCGGGTGCTCGCGGTTGATGAGGGACGCTGGTACAACGACGAAGACCTGTTGCAGAAGTCTCGAGTGGTAGTGCTCGGCTCCGAGGCGAAAGAGAAACTGTTTTCAGGCAAGTACGCCATCGGTGAGCACGTGCGCATCGACGGGCTCAGTTTTGAAGTGATCGGAGTCGCCAAGCCAAAGATGCAGGAAGGCGACAATGACAATAATCGCCAGCTTTATGTCCCATTCACCAGTATGGCTGACATTACGGACATCCACTACCTAAACGGCATCTGGCTGGATTACGAGAGTGACGCGTACGAGGACATTGAGCGCTCGATCCGCAGCGTGCTCTCAGCCCACTTTGTTTTCAAGCCAGAAGACCGCCGCGCCGTCATGGTCTTCAGCGCGATGAAGCAGGTTTCGCAGTTCCGTGTCATCACCATGGGCTTGCAGATCCTGCTCGCGTTCGTTGGCACGCTCACGCTCGGCATTGGCGGCGTGGGGCTGATGAACATCATGTTGGTCTCCGTTACTCAGCGAACGCGCGAAATCGGCGTGGAGAAAGCGCTGGGGGCGCGCAGACGCGACATCTTGTTGCAGTTCCTGGCGGAAGCCATGGCGATCACCTTTGCCGGTGGGTTGCTTGGCATTGCGCTCTCGTACGTAGTTGCGTTCTCTGCCGGAACTCTGACCTTTTACAGCGCCCTTGCCAAGCACGGAGAAGCCGCCGACATCAGGCTGATCATCTCGCCCATGAGCGTGCTGGTTGCCACAGTAATCCTTGCGGTCGTGGGACTCATCAGTGGCATAATCCCCGCCATACGCGCATCACGACTCGACCCCATCGAGGCGCTGCGATACGAGTGAGCAGTTGCCAGGTGCCAGTTGCCAGGTGCTGAGCTGCTGGATGTGAGCTGTTGAAGTGCTGAAGGTAGCCCAGCGGTTGCCGGCCGGTTCCAGGTGTGCGAGTTACTTAACTGCTGGTTGTGAGCGGTTGAGCTGCTGAAAGTAGCCGCGATACTGACGGCTGCGCTTGCAACCGGCCACTCGTCGCTGGCACTGGTCACTGCCAACCGGCAACCGGCAACTGGCCACTGCCAACCGGCCACTGCCAACCGGCCACTGGCAACCGGCCACTGGCAACTGGAACTGGCAACTGACCTGGCAACCGGCAACTGAGCCGAGCTACCGCGCCCGAGCGAGTACCAGCGTTACGTCGTCCGGTTGTTCGTTGCCGCCGATCCAGTCCTGTACAGCCGCCATAACGATGTCGCTGATGCGAGCGAGTGGAAGGTGACGGTTCTCCATGACTAATTGGATGAGCCGCTCTTCGCCGAATTCGCCAAACTCGTTTTCCGGCTCTGTGATGCCGTCCGAGTACGCGACGAAGATGTCGCCCGAGGTCATCTCAACTGCGTCGTCCGGATAGACGACGTCCCCGAAAAGGCCCACAACGAGCCCGCCGGTTTCCAGCGCGCGAACTGTGCCATCGTTACTGATGAGAAGTGGTGGAAGGTGTCCGGCGTTGGAGTACGTCAACTGTCGCGTGCGCTGATCGTAGAAGCCCAGGAACATAGTCGCGTACTTCTCGGTCGGCGTACTGCGATAGAGTTGCTGATTCAGCATGGCAAGCAGCGTTCCCGGCGGAAGCTCGCCGGCGTCCCGTATGCTGCTGCGCACAGTTCCGCCCACCTTCACTGCGCCCCCCGTGGCCGCCGGGGCGGTGAGTGCAGGAACACTTTCCACCAGTGTGTATGCGCGAACAAAGGCATGAACAGTGGCCATAAGCAACGCAGCCGAAATTCCTTTGCCCGCGATGTCGCCCACGGCCAAGCCAACCTTGTCCGGGCCAATTGGCAGAAAGTCGTAGTAATCACCGCTGACGGTGCGAGCCGGTTTGCAGATTCCGTGTACCTCCAGCGACTCCACTTCCGTGATGTCACGCGGGAAGAGAAGTGCCTGCACTTCCTGGGCGATAACTAACTCGCTCTCGATACGTTGCTTTTCCTTCTGCTCGGCGATAAGGCTTTCGAGCGACTCGGTCATCGAGTTGAAGGACGTCTCCAGCGCCGCCATCTGGTCGTACGTTGTCACCTTGATGCGATGGGAGAAGTTTCCGGCGTTGATGTGCTGGGTGGCATCATAGAGCGCCGCGACCGACTTGGTCATGGTTCGCGTCAGGCGCAGGCCGATAATCAAAGCGAATAGCTCGATGATCGCGAAGACGATGGCCACGGCATAAAGAAAGCTGACGATAAGGCCGGTCGAGTCGCCCAGCGTTCGGAAGAGGCGCGCATACAGGAGTGAGGGCCGCGTGCGTACGCTGAGCAGCATGCCGTCATTCTTGCCCTTGTTCCAGTCGAATACGTTGAGCAACGTTCCGAATGGCATGGCGACATCGAGCCGATTCTTAGGCAAGGGCAGAGTGCCCGCGCTCAGCTTCGGAGTGCTGTCAACAAGGCTGTTGCCGATCTTCAGGGCTGGTGCGCTATCGGATTTCGTATCGGCCGGGTGCATTCCATACAGCGCCACCATTCCGATGCCGCTGGCTGTCGCTTCCAGCGTCTCGCGATCGAGCGGGACGCTGCTCACGATGACCAGTTCATCCTCAGGGCCGCCGGGACGCACGGGCAGTCGCGTTACGGCGCGCAGATACAGACTGTCCTCGTCCAGCACGATGGAGTCGTCCTTGAGGGCATCGGGCGCCACCAGCACGGAATTGTGAGTGCCGGGGTCTTGCAGCACGAGCGCCTTACCGCGATACCAGGCAGTCACGTGCCGATTGCGAAACGCCGTCGTATCCAGGACGATTGCGCCGCGGTCGAGCGGGGCGTCGAAGTATCCTCGCCGTGCCAGTTGGGCAGTCTGTGCGCCGATGGTTGCGTTCGCGGCGCGAAGTTTGCCCATCTCCGCGTGCAGGTCCGAAGTGACTACAAAGGTAGAGAACTGACTGGCGAACAGAAACGCTGCCAGGAGAGCCATCGCAGCCAGCAACACGACCGGGAAAACGCCGATAAAGATGTGGGTAATGATGAGACGATTTCGCAGGCGCCACATGACGCTCCGGCGAATCCAGCGCAGGGTCGCGATAGGGACAACGACGATCAGTACGAAACTAACGAAGCTGAACGAGACGCCCAACGACCTTGCCCAACTCGGCGAAGAGTTCGCCTTACCCAATAGATAAAGCACGATGTCGAACGCCGCAAGCACGATGATGAGCCGTGCCAGCAGGGAGCGGGGAATCAGGCCTTTGGCTGAAAGGAAGCGCCGCAGATATCGGATGGGCAGGGCAGTCATGGAATTACGCGGAGATTATAGCTGTTCAGGTACGAACTGTTCAGAATACGCCAGCACCCAATGTTCGCCGACGTGCGGATATGTTGTATAGACAGTACGGCGGAACAAAAGGTTAGGTTCCCACGCATCACAATTAATCGACTCTTAACCCTTTGCCTGCGGGCGCCGGAGTAGGCCTTCTGTAATAAAGCTGGCGTGTCGGCGACGGTACTAGATCTCCGGATAGAGATCAAAGAAAGCTTCAATGCTCTGGCGGAGTTGCGCTTCGATCTCCCTCTTCGAGCCTTCCAGCACGTGCATAGTCACGTGCGCCTCGCGCCCGCCTTTTAGTTGTACCGGAGCCTCACCTATCTCGATCACTTCCTCGGAGGGCAGCAGCCTCATCCCATATACAAGCGTAAGATTTGCCATCCAGGGATTGTAGCAGCGGGGCCACACCCCTACGTCGCTGGCCAGCTATCCACAGGCGGCGCTGGTCCCGGTTTCCGCTATTCACTATCCGGTAGCAGGTGCCGTACAATTCATCGGTGCTCAAGCAACTCACGATTGCACTCAGCTTGTTTTCGGCGACCACAATGATTCCCGTTTCGTTTGCCCAGCAGACAAAAGCCGGGCAGCCGCAAATTCGGGTCAATTACCTGAATGTCTGTGCCCCAACGGATGCTGAGAGTAAAGAGATAGCTGCCGCTTTGGCGCGACTGCCGGACAATCCGTCATTTGCCGTGGATTTCGAGGTGGCGCGCGGCCGTTCCAGCATGACCGACACCGGTCTGTTTGCCGCGGGCGCAGGCGCGCAGATGAGCACAGACCCGCCTGCGATCTCTCGCTGGGTGCGCGTCCGCAGAGAGTTCCCGGAGAAGTCTCCCTTTTCCAACGTGCAGTATTCATTCAGCGTGACAGAGAATCGGGCGGTCGAGACCCTTGTATTTCGCGTGCGCGACCCTAAAGACATGATGCTGGTGTCCATCTCTGATACGGTAGATATTGGCGCGGATCCCGCTGTGGTCGTCCGTACGGACACGCCGGCTGACCGCGTGCGCCTGGAGCGTTTCGGCAAGTCCTCGCTGGCGCTGGCGCGTTGCAGGGAGTCTGACCAATCGGGCTACGAGCCGCTATTTCAGAGCGCGAGTCGAACGCTGGCCGCATATCGCGGATGGCTCAAAGTACGCGACATCGTTCCCGCTGATTTGCAGAAGGTAGGAGCGCATGAGGCCAAGCCGGGCGCGGCCCACTCTCAGGTAGTGCCTGGGAAAGCGACGAAGCCGAAAGCTGCTCCGTTGAAAGCACTGGACAAAAAACAGTAGGCGCTCCGCGCTGAATCGAAACCTGGAAGCTAGGAATCATAAAGACACAATTATATGGAAGACATACGCAATGTAGTAATCATGGGGTCCGGTTGTGCCGGATTGACTGCGGCGATTTATGCCGCTCGCGCTAACCTGAAGCCGCTTGTGCTCGATGGGCACGAGCCGGGCGGACAGCTCGCGCTCACCACTCTGGTCGAGAACTTCCCCGGTTTCCCCGAAGGAATTCAGGGGCCGGAGTTGATCGACAACATGCGCCAGCAGGCTGCGCGTTTCGGGGCGGAGTTCACGTCCGGGCACGTGCAGAAGGTTCATCTCGCGCAACACCCGTTCACGCTGTACGTAGGCCACGAGCAAGTGATTAAGACTCGTTCGCTCATCATCGCGAGCGGTGCCAGTGCGCGCTGGCTCAACCTGCCTAGCGAACAGGCTCTCATTGGCCACGGCGTTACTTCCTGCGCCACCTGCGACGGCTTCTTTTTCAGCGGGAAGGAGATCACGGTCATCGGTGGCGGAGATTCCGCTATGGAGGAGGCGCTGTTCCTGACGCGATTTGCGACCAAGGTCACGATCATTCACCGTCGCGATATCTTCCGGGCCTCGAAAATCATGTACGACCGCGCCAAGGCGCATCCGAAGATCGAATTCCTGCCGAACACCGTAGTGGATGAGGTCCTCGACGTCGAAAAGAAAGAGGTCACCGCCCTCAAACTGCGCGACGTCAAGACGAACAAGAGCTGGGTTTTTCCGACCAGTGCCATGTTCCTCGGCATTGGACACATTCCGAATGCATCGATGTTCAAAGGTGTGCTTGACACCGACGACGACGGTTATCTCAAAAGTCGCGATTACGTCTTCACCGGGGTGCCCGGCGTTTTCGCTTGCGGCGACGTGCAGGATCGGCGTTATAGGCAAGCGATTACGGCCGCAGGCTCGGGCTGCGCTGCGGCCATTGAAGCTGAAAAATACCTGGAAGAGTTGGGCAGGTAAGTTCATTTCTGAGCTGCGCCTCAGCGCAGCTCAGAACGTTTTGTCCAAACACTCCCGATCGGTCCAGAGTTGTTGGACGGCCTGTGGCGAGTCCAGCGGCACGCCACAGGCCAGCGTGAGTTAACCCCCAAGCTGTGACGTTCGTCATAACCCCCGTCCAGCCCTGATGTGGTAAAACCAAAGGTCGCGATAGCGACCATTTTGTTTTATTGAAATCTTGTTTTTCAGACGCGCGAATGGGTTTCGCGGTCTGAAGGAGCACTATGCTCAGAGCACTATTCATTGGACTTTCCACCAACAAGCCGCTGCGCTCGTTCGCAGAGAACAATTCGCTTGGCCGTAGAATGTCGCACCGTTTCGTTGCCGGCGAGAGCGTAGAAGACTTGATCGCCGCCACAGAGGCCGTTAACAAGCAGGGCATCCACGTCACAGTCGATAATCTGGGCGAGAACGTAACCAACCGGGAAGAGGCGCTGCACAGCGCCAAGCTATATCACTGTTTGCTGGACGAGATCGAGAAGCGCAAGCTCGACGCCAACGTCAGCTTGAAGCTCACGCACATGGGCCTCGACGTCGACGAGCAACTGGCAAAAGGCATCGTCAGCGAACTGCTTGATCATGCTGTCCAGATCAACAGCTTTATCCGCATCGACATGGAGGACTCGTCTTACACGCAGAAGACCATCGACTTCACTCGTCAACTGCACAATCGTCCCGGCTACCAGGGACGGGTGGGGACCGTGTTGCAGGCCTACATGAAACGCACCGAAGCCGATGCCAAGTTGCTGTGCTCGGAAGGCATCCGCATCCGTCTCTGCAAAGGCGCATATCGCGAGCCTGCCGAGGTTGCCATCCAGGACAAGCGGGATGTTGATGCCAATTATGTCAAGGTGGCGAAGCAGATCATCAAGAGCGGCGTGTTTCATGGTATTGCTACGCACGACGAGAACATCGTCAATGAGTTGAAGGCATGGTCGAAAGCGGAAGGCATTCCCAAGAGCGCTTTCGAGTTCCAGATGCTCCACGGCATCCGTCGCGACCTGCAACAGCAACTCGCGAGTGAAGGCTGGGGAGTGCGCATCTATATACCGTTTGGCACTGAATGGTATCCATACTTCATGCGCCGCCTGGCGGAACGTCCGGCGAACGTCATCTTCATTGCAAAGAACCTTTTGCGGTCATGAGAGTTATGTAGGTTGGTAGAAGGCGCGGCATCGCCGCGCCTTCTCTGTTTCAGCACTCGCCTTATTCTCACAATGCGCCACTTTTCTCCGGGCACCCGAAATATTTACTTGCCCTTGAGAAACCATTCATAGCTCTCTCCCCTCACATTCACTCAGAACAACGGCAAAGCAATTGCAGCGACATGAGAGACGAGGGTGCGAACGTGCAGTTCGCCCCCGGGGGAGTCATGACGATCAGAGCAGCAGTTCTGATCCTGTCGCTGGGTACGATTGCGGTAAACCTGCACGCGCAGGCTCCAACAGCAGAGCAGCATCCGGATGCTCCATCCGCGTCACTTCCAGCCATGCCGGCCGTCAACTCGGTCCTAGTCTTGCGCACCGTCTACGCCTCCACGCCGACTCGGCCATCGCGTCAAAGCTCGCTTCCGGATGCGCCTTCTTATACGGCGCTTAGCGACGAGCAGAAATTCGGAATCTTCGTCGAGAGTTCGTATTCGACGCTGACGTTCTTCTCAGCTGGCGTGAATGCTGGGGCAGCACACATTCGCGGTGATCATGCTTACGGAACCGGTGTCCTTGGATTCGGCAGGAGCTATGGCGCGGCGCTGGCGACGAAAGAGTCCAACGCATTCTTTGGCAGATATCTCTTCCCGGCATTGCTCAACCAGGACCCGCGTTATCATCCTTCGCTTAAATCTGGCCTGATGCCGCGCGCCACACACGCCGCAAGCCGCGTGCTGTTTACGCAGAACGACAAGGGGCAGACGACACTGAATACCTCATACCTGCTGAGCACAGTCACGAGTTCGACGCTCGCAAACGCCTACAAGCCACCCGCATATCGCAGCTTCGGCAATACGGCCTCCGACATTTTGACAACGATAGGGGGCGAGGCCGGCATGAATATCTTGCGAGAATTCTGGCCGCAGTTGCGCGAAGGCCTGGGCAGGATCGAGCCGAAACCAATTCGCAAGCTTCGGGTTAAGTTCAATGAAGACCAGGGCGTTCTTCCGAGGTAGACGGCTGCTTTCGAATCTCATCAAACCCTTTTCTCATCTCGCCGTCCAACCATGAACGCGTGACTCCGGTCACCATTCCCTGTGATATCCTGCCGTTAACCCGGTAAAAAGTGCCGTTCGTGGTTTCCCGATTGGGACTGGACTCCAGACCCCCTAGCATAAGTCTGGGCAGAACCTTTGCGACTGCATGTGGCGGTCGGGCCCGAACCGAAGCTTTTCAATTTCCAGAACAGACTTTTAGCATCCCAGCGAACTACATCGGCTGTTCGAGCGCGGATCGTTTGCAGGGTGCAGTACGACATTTGGCTAAGGAGAAACGCGGCACATGCATAAGCCAATCAAGTATCTCGAAAAAGCTTTCACTTATGGCGCCAAGGCGGCGTGGGCTGTATTCGAACAGGCGAACAGCGTGAAAGCCAACCCGTCGTTCACGCCAAAGTGGAGCGACAAGCCGCTGCTCAAGTCGTACCAGAAGACGAAGCCGCCGCTGGGCTGGCCGCGCACCACCGACTCGCTCTGCCCGAAGTGCGTTCCGGAGATCCGCAAGCAGATACTGGATGGCGCGTTGCCGTACGAAATTCTTCTCAACGAGAAGATCGGCGAAATCAAGGCGCAGATCATCGAGCGCGACGGCCAGATCCTGATGGTGAAGGACTGCCCGAAGCACGGCCACTTCGAAGACGTGATGGCGATCGATACAGACTTCTTCCGCCACCTTGAAGAAGTTTTCCCCGGCCGCGACATTCGCGCACACAATGACGAGAAGCTGCATAACCACGGCACGTCCACCGTCAAGTACGGCCGCGGCTCCGTGCTGACGATCGATCTGACCAACCGCTGCAACATGATGTGCGATCCCTGCTTTATGGACGCGAACCAGGTCGGTTTCGTCCATGAACTCACGTGGGACGAGATCAAGACCATGCTGGACAACGCAATCTCCATCAAGCCCAAGCGGCAGATGAGCGTTCAGTTCAGTGGCGGCGAGCCGACTCTTTCCCCGTACTTCCTGGATGCTGTCGCCTACGCGCGCAAGGTTGGCTACAACTCCGTGCAGGCGGCAACGAATGGCATCGAGTTCGCCAAGAGCCCGGAGTTTGCCAAGCAGGCTGCGGATGCCGGGCTGCGCTATGCATATCTTCAGTTCGACGGCATAGGGAATGCGGCGAACTCGCATCGCAAGGTTGGCAACCTGTTCGACGTGAAGCTGCGCGCGATTGAAAATCTGCACAACGCCGGCGTGGACATTGTGCCGGTCACGACCATCGTCAACGGTCTGAACAACGAGCAGGTCGGGCGCATCGTCCAGTTCGCACTCGACAATCCTAAGAAGATCAGCTTCCTCTCGTTCCAGCCTGTGTCGTTCACCGGTCGCGACGAAGAGATAACGGACGAGCGCCGCGCGGCCCAGCGCTACACGCTGAGCCACCTGGCGCACGACGTGAAAGACCAGGTTAACCTGGGCGAACCCACGCGCGACTGGTTCCCCATCTCCTTCATCAGCACGTTCAGCGACTGGGCGGATCTCGTGCATGGTCCGAGCGCTGACTGGGGATCGCTTAGCTGCGGCTGCCATCCGAACTGCGGTATCGGCATGGCTCTCATGATCGACAAGGAGACGAAGGAAGCCGTGCCGGTGACGGCATTCCTCAATGGCGATCGCATCGCCACGGACGTAGCCAAGGTGAACGATGCGGGCCGAGGCAAGCTTCTCTCTATCGTCGGTATGACGTTGGCGCTGGCGCGCAATTACGATCCATTCAAGGCGCCGAAGCACTTCAAACTCACCGACCTGCTAAAGAAATTCGACAAGACATTCGGCGCCACGGATTCGGCTGACGAAAAGTACGGAACGCAGGGTCCGGAGCGCACGGAAGAAGACATCAAGAAGCGCCGTTCCGACCGTTGGAACTTCCTGTTCATTGCCGGCATGTGGTTCCAGGATCTCTTCAATTACGATTTCCGCCGCACCGAGCAGTGCATCATCCCGTATGCCACGCAGGAAGGCGAGATCAGCTTCTGCGCCTACAACACCGGTGTGGGGTGGCGCAACATCATCGAGAAGATGCACATGACGGCTACGCTTACTAAGTGGTACGAGGAGCACGGCCGCCACGAAATCTTCGCCGGCAACAAAAAGGTCGCGCTGGCCACCACCGGGCACTCGCTCCATTTGAACGAGGAGCACGTGCACGCAGAAGCTAATGACACACTCGATAAGCTGGGCATCGCGAAGAACGCCGGGCAGGAGAAGGCCCGCGCCCGTGATGCCAAATTGAGCGCAGCTGAAAACGCGAAGATGGCGGCGCTGTATCGTGAGCACATTCTGGGCGAAAAGCCTCCACAGGATGGCTTCGTTCCGCTCGGAATTCTTTCAACGAAACCTGCACCCTCGACCCGGAACAAAGACGTTGCCGAAAAGGTAATGGGCGATTAGCAGCCCAAAACAAGACCTCCTGATAATGAAGCCGCCGAGCAATCGGCGGCTTACTTTTGGGAGTGAGCGGCTCACGCCTGAGTCGGACTCTGAAGCGACATGGGCTCATTAAGGCCTTGAGGGTAAACCGCAGCCATCCAGAGCGCAGCGAAGGATCTGCTCTTCACATGACTCCAGGCCTGAAGCGCCTACCTAACCTGGAGATGATTTGTCGACAAAACAAACGGGGCGGATTGTCTCCGCCCCGTCGATAACAGCGCGCCTACCGGCGCTTAAGTTCCAACCAGCCTCACTGCGCGGCTTCTTCCGCGGCGGCGAGCTTGGTGACCGCAATGGTCTCCCCTACTTCGCCAACCTTGAAGCGAGCGAAGCGACGAACCGAAATGTTTTCACCCAGCTTGCCGATGACCGTGGCAATGAGTTGCTGGATCGTGATGGTCTGGTCCTTAATGAAGGGCTGATCGAGCAGGCACACTTCCTCGTAGAACTTGCCCATCTTCCCCTCGACGATTTTCTCGACGACGGCTGCGGGCTTGCCAGTGGCGGCAGCCTGCGCACGGTAAATTTCCTTCTCCTTCTCGAATGCCTCTTGCGTGACGTCTTCGCGGCGGACGAACTTGGGATCGACTGCGGCGATGTGCATCGCGATGTCATGCGTAAGATTCTTGAAGTCGTCGGTGCGGGCCACGAAGTCGCTCTCGCAGTTCACCTCGAGCAGCACGCCAATCTTGCCGCCGGCGTGAATGTAGCTGGAGACGCTGCCTTCGCTGGTCGTGCGGGTCGCCTTCTTGGCGGCCGTCGCCATGCCTTTCTTGCGGAGCACCACAAACGCCTGCTCCATGTCACCCTTCGCTTCGGTGAGCGCATTCTTGCAATCCATCATGGGAGCGCCCGACTTGTCACGGAGTTCCTTTACCATTGCTGCGCTGATGTTCGTAGATGTTCCCATTCCTGTAAAACCTTTCTTATAAGTTGCGGCGCTGGTGCCGCGCGATTTTGTCTGTATGCAAAACGACCCGCGCCCGGCTTACGAGCGCGGGTCTGAATTTTCCGTCCCGCTGTGCGCCAGGTTGCGACGCGTGGCGACCGGCTATCGGGTCTCCACCTGCGGCACGTCGGTGTCGGTGACGTCCGGCTCGGGAGCCTTGCGTACGCCCTTTCCAAGAACCTCTTCCATGCTGACGTCTTCCGTAGCAGCAGTGACTTCCGGCGCAGCCGCGTCGGCAGGCGCTTCTTCTGCTGTCACCATTGGGCCGGAGTAACCTACGCCAGCGGCGATGTCGGACGTCTGCTTGTCGGTGGCAGCCTGGCTGCCTTCGACGACGGAGTCGGCAATCTTGGACGCGAACAGGCGGATGGCGCGCAGGGCGTCATCATTGCCGGGGATCACGTAATCGACTTCGCTCGGGTCGCAGTTGGTATCCACCACGGCAACGACTGGGATGCCAAGCTTGCGCGCTTCCTTCACGGCGATCTGTTCCTTGTTGGAGTCGATCACGAAAAGAGCGTCCGGCAGGCGGTTCAGATTCTTGATGCCGGCCAGGTTGGCCTGCAAGTGCTTGCGCTCGCGCTCAAGCTTGATAACTTCTTTCTTTGGCAGCAGTTCGTAACGGCCATCTGTGGCCATCTCGTCGAGTTCCTTCAGTCGCTTCACTGACTTCTGGACGGTCACCCAGTTGGTGAGCAATCCACCAAGCCAGCGCTGGTTGATGTAGAACTGTCCGCAACGCTGCGCTTCTTCGGCGATGGCATCCTGTGCCTGCCGCTTGGTTCCGACGAACAGCACGATACGGCCATCCGTGGCCATATCCTGCACGAACTTGGACGCTTCCTTGAACATCTTCAGCGTCTTCTGCAGGTCGATAATGTAAATCCCGTTACGTTCGCCGAAGATGAATTCCTTCATCTTGGGGTTCCAACGTTTTGTCTGGTGCCCGAAGTGAACGCCAGCTTCGAGCAACTCTTTCATCGTTATGTTAGCCAAGCCAACCTCCTAGTTGGTTTGCATCCTCTGCGGCGGCCACGGGCCGGTGCGCTCGGGATTCATTCCCGTAGCCCGCCCCGTTGGAACAAATTCAGCGGGTGCGGGAAAATTAGGTCCCGGTTACAACTCGTTGCGCGCGTCGCCGGAACCAAACGGCGCGACAACGTGAAATCCAGTTGCCAGTGAGCTGTTGCCAGTGGTCAGCAAGACCAATCACACGCATTGCCAGTTCCGCGGGGAACTGGCAACCGGCAACCGAGAACTGACTAACGCTTCGAGAACTGGAAGCGCTTACGGGCGCCCTTCTGGCCGTACTTCTTGCGTTCCTTCATGCGCGAGTCGCGCATCATGAAACCTTCGGCCTTCATCTTGGGCCGGAGTTCTGGATTGAACTCCTGCAGGGCGCGGGCAACGCCCATGCGAACTGCGCCGGACTGCGCCGTGATACCGCCGCCCTTGCAGGTGGCGACCACGTCGAAGTTGCCCGTCGTTTCGGTGAGGACCAATGCGGCCTTTGCGATGATGCGCTGGGCAGCGGTCACAAAGTACACGTCAAAAGGCTTGCCGTTCACCTTGAACTCCCCGCTACCGGGGCGCAGGAACACGCGGGCGACGCTCGATTTGCGACGTCCAGTACCGTAATATTGAACCAGATCAGCCATGTTGAATCTTTCGAGGCAGGCACGACGAACGCGCCTCTCGGAAATCCTTCCAGTTGATAAAGAATTTCGGCGACAGTCTGCGCCGCCCACACTTCAAAACAATTTGCGGCTGCCTTCGTCCAGTTCAGCTGAAGCCGTTTGGAACTGGAACCCAGCGCCCGGCGAAAATTAAATCCGACCGGTGCGTCGCGGCACGCCTGCGCTATGCGCGTTTCGCCAGAGAAAGAACCTCCGGCTTCTGTGCCTCATGCGTGTGCTTGTCGTCGCGGTACACCTTGAGCTTCTTGGCCATTGCTTTGCCCAGCTTGCTCTTCGGCAGCATGCCTTGGATTGCCTGCTGAACGATCAATTCCGGCTTGCGCTCCATGCGATTAACGTACTCTTCTTCCCTCAATCCACCCGGATAACCGGTGTAGTGACGGTAGACCTTGGACTCAGCCTTCAGGCCGGTCAACTTCACCTTTGCGGCATTAATCACGATGACGTGATCGCCAGTATCGATGAAGGGTGTGTAGCGGGGGCTTTCCTTGCCAGCAAGGATTGATGCAACACGAGAGGCGAGGCGACCGAGGGTCTGGCCATCGGCGTCCACGACATACCACTTGTGCGTAACTTCCCCCTTGGGGAAATAGGTCGACATTACAAACTCTCCAGAATTGAAACCGCTAAGAAGACCGCTCGGTCACAAGTAGTCCCCAAATGCAGCAAATTCCTTGCTTGCTCGTTCCAGGGGAACCAACCGCTAGCGCAGAAGGCGCACGCGAAAGACCGTCAGGCGGGCAACCGCAAGACCACGAAAGTCTAAAGGTTACAGCAATTCAGAGTACCCTGTCAACGCAACGACAGGACTCACCCGTTAACCCGAGAGTAACTACCCAGGATTCAACTTCCGCTCCGAACGATTCTAACAGGGTTTGTGCAAGTCCCCAAAAGCTTTGTTCAGTGAAAAGCTGCTGAGCTGCTGAGCTACTAAGCGATTGAGTTTCGTCGTCTTCCTCTGAGCGGAGCGACGTAGTCGCGGAGTCGAAGGATCCTACGGTCAGCACGTAGCTGTCGAAAGGGATGCTTCGACTCGGGCTCGCGCCCTCGCTCAGTAGGACAAAGGATTTCTCGCAGCTCAGGCTCGTTGCTCAACAGCTCAGTAGCTCAACAGCTTCCCGCTCATCCGACTCTCGCGCAGATAGCTTTCGTCTCCGTGTAGAGCTCAAGCGCTTCGTGTCCCATCTCGCGACCCCAGCCGGACTGTTTGTATCCGCCGAATGGAAGCGCGGCGTCGAAAATGTTATAGCAATTGATCCAGACGGTTCCGGCGCGCATCTCGGCGGCAATCGTGTGTGCCTTGTTGATGTCGCGCGTCCAGATACCGGCGGCGAGTCCGTACACGGTGTCATTCGCTTGCGGCATCAGTTCTTCGATGTCCTTGAACGGAATGGCCGTAACCACCGGACCGAATATCTCTTCCTGCACCACCTTCATATTCTCAGTGGTATTGACCAGCACAGTCGGTTCGACGAAGTAGCCTTTGTCGCCGTACTTCTGTCCGCCGGTTGCGGCCTTGGCGCCTTCGGAGAAGCCCGACTCCAGGTATCCACAAACGCGGCGCAACTGCTCGTCGGAAACGAGTGGCCCGAGTTGCGTGCCCGCATCCATGCCAGGGCCCAGCCTGATCTTCTTCGCCTGCGCGGAGACTCCGTCCACTACGCGATCGAAGATCGACTGCTCGACATACAAGCGGGACCCGGCGCAACAGCATTGTCCCTGGTTGAAGAAGATCGCGCTGGCAGCACCCGGGATGGCGGTGTCGAGGTCGGCATCCTTGAGCACGATGTTCGGCGACTTGCCGCCAAGTTCGAGCGTCACTTTCTTCAGATTTCCGGTAGCGGCTTGCGCGATCAGCTTGCCGACTTCCGTCGAGCCGGTGAATGCGATCTTGTCCACGTCCGGATGCGCGGCCAAAGCTGCGCCAGCGGTCTCGCCGTAGCCCGAAACGATGTTCACGACGCCGTCGGGGAAGCCGGCTTCCTGGATGAGTTCGCCGAGACGCAATGCCGAGAGTGGCGTTTGCTCTGCAGCGGAGAAAAGCCGGGAGCCACCCCAGAAACTACCATCCTCAATGGTTCGACTTTGTATCACAGCGACGGTCGCCCTACAAGCGAGCATCACTGGAACGCGCCTGGGTTGGTTCCGCCAAAAAGAAAGGGGCAGGCCCGCAGGCCCGCCCCGGCACTACCTTCCAATAAACCTATTCGTAAGCCAAAGCGTCGATCGGGTCCTTCTGTGCGGCCTTGAACGCCGGATACAGCGCGCCGAGAACGGCACCGACGATCGCGATGAGGGCAGCCTTGATGACCCACTGCGGAGTCATCATGACGCGCATCAGCGGGAACTTGACCAGGATGCCCATGCGAGCAAGAAAGCTGAATCCGATGCCGACGATGATGCCGGTAATGGCGAGTACCAGCGTTTCGCGAAGAATGACATTGATGATGTAGAACTTGTTCGCGCCGAGCGACTTCAGAATACCTATCTCGCGCGTGCGCTCCATCACGGCCGTGTACATTGACTGGAAGATCACGATGAAGCCGATGATGACGGATATGCCGATCACGATGTCGATGAACGTGCCGAAGCCGGGCATGTTCTCCACCGTCATGAGCGAGAGGTACTCGCGGAGCGAACGCACGGAATACTTCTCCATACCGGGAATCTGCTTCACGGCGCTCACGACGGAGTCGGCGTTGTCGGGGTTATCGAGCTTGACGTAGAACATCGAGGCCTTGCCCTGTCCGCCGATCAGGTCCTGCAAGGTTTCGATGGGCAGGAACTTGCGCGCGCCTTTGCCGTGTTCCACGATCCCGGAGACGCGGAACTGGTGATTCAGCACTTCGAGACTGTCGCCAACCTTGATGTTCTTCTGCGAAGCGAAGAAGTCATCAATCAGCATGTCATCAGGGCCTTCGAAGGTCCCGCCCGCAAGAAACCGGAACGAGTTGCCGATGTTGTTGAAGTTGTTCGGCGAGCCAGGCGTGAGGTCCACGCCGTAAATCATTTCGACGTTGCCGGCGGTATTCAGCTGTATGACGACCGGCGCAACGGCCGTAACGTGCTCCATCTTGCGCAGCCGATCCGCTACCTTGATGGAAACGGGCGCGCCGGTGATGCCGCTTATGAAAGACGAGCCGGGCGGCGAGATCATCACGTCGGCGCCAATGCCTTTCTGGCGCTCAGCAGTGTCATTCATGATGCCGATCGAAAGGCCGACAATCAGCAAGATCAGCGTAACTTCAACGGCGATAGCAACGATGCTGATCACCGACCGCAACGGCCGATGCACCAGGTTGGAGATGATCATCTTGTTCATTTGGCATTGATTGTAACGGGAAGTAGGCGGCTGGGCTACTGAGCGGCTTCTTAGCTGCTGAGCTACTGAGTCGCTGAGCCACCAAAGACAGAGTTACTAAGCTACTGAGCGGCTGAGTCACTACACTGTGAGTGACTGAGGCGTTTGAGTTTCGTTGTCCTCCTGTGAGCGGAGCGACGGAGTCGCGGAGTCGAAGGATCCCTACAATCATCACGAATTTAGGTCAGCGCCGGGCTGGGCAGAAAGAATCTTGCAAAAGGGATCCTTCGACTCAGGCTTGCGCCCTCGCGCAGGAAGATAGGCTTTTTGGGTCGGCTCGCAGCTCAGCCAGTTCAGTAGTTCAACAGCTCAGCGGCTCGTCTCAGCGATGAGGGCGATGAGGCTACCACTAGCTCCGCAGCTCATTTCCCGTCGCCGCTGGCGGTCTGCGCGTTACCATTCGCGTCCAACCGGACGAGTTGCGACCCGGGTGGCTGCTGCAGGTTGAACTGCTCGGGCTTGAGCGGTTCGTTTAACTTGAGCGAAACCATCTTCAGGCCGATTTCGTATTCTTCCTGCGGACGCACGATGCGAATGCGGCTGGGAAAATTCACGCCATTGTAGCTCCGGAAATCGCTGTACTCGGCGATCGTGGCGACGTTGCCGTTCTTGTCGTAAACGATCTGGCGATCCGGAGTGAGGTTCACGCGGTTGAAGTAGATTTTGCGCGAAAGAAACCACGCCGGGCCGCCATCACGGCGGATGACGTTGATGATGTAGGTCCCCTGCTGCACCGCTTTTTTCGTCTTGGGGTCGATGACGTCTTCCGTAGCCCCTTCCAGAACCGCTATCTCGTTTTGCGGGTCGACTTCCCGGAGCAGAAGGGCGTCATAGATATGTTGCGGACGCAGGTTCTCGAGCGGTTTCGTGCTGGAAGGGTTAATCACGTCGTTGCGGCCGACGATAAAGCGATTCTTGGGCGGAACCGATAGCTTGAACTCCTGCCCGTCGCTGACCATGTCAAACGCGCGATTTCTCACGATCGGGAACAGCCCTATCATGCGCAGCATCGCCGGCTTCTGCGCGAGGATGTACCCGCGAATCTCCTGGTAATCCGTGATTTTGCCTTTACGCGCGCCACCTACAGAGGCCGCGATATCGACCGTTGCATTCATGGTCCTGATCTGGGCTGCTTCGGCGTTGATGCGGGCGACGAGTTCCTGTTGGTTGGCCGTCAGCAGAGGAGCCGTGCTCGCTCGCTGCTCCACTTTGCGTGAGCGGAACAGGCAGCCACTCGAAAAAAGCAGGAGCGGGAGCATGACGAGTACCAAAAGATAGCGCGAAGTAAAACGATTCATGCGTGATTTTGACCTAAAGCTCTAGATGCTCGAGTATACGCGGCTACAAGGTTGCATCGCGTGTTCCACGGACACTCGAATAAGTTTATCGCGCAGGCAACTGGCGTCCGTTGACGGCCCTGCGATAAGAGACCACGTTGCGCTCATGTTCTTCGTAGCTGTTCGCGAACCGATGGCGTCCCGAGCCGTTGCCTTCGGCGACGAAGTAAAGAAATTCCGTTTGCGCCGGGCGCATGGCTGCTTCCAGCGATGCGCGTCCGGGATTGGCGATGGGCCCCGGCGGTAGTCCAGCAAATTTGTAGGTGTTATAGGGCGAGTCGGCCTGCAAATCGCTCTGATAGATGGTGCCGCGATAACGGCCGTCGAGCAGGGAAGCATAGACCACCGTGGGATCGGCCGCCAGCCCGAGGCGCTTGCCTAAGCGGTTGTAGTAAACGCTGGCCACAATCGGACGCTCCTCCGGCACCCCGGTTTCCTTCTCGATGATGGAAGCCAGGGTCACGACCTGGTGCACATTTTCCGTCAAGCCGATGGCGCGTGCTTCCTGCTGGAAGCGCTTCACCATGGCCGCGGCCATGTCATGAAGGCTCTGTGTCCGCGTGAATTGATAGGTGTCGGGGAAGAGGTAGCCTTCAAGGCTCTTCGCCTGCGGATCGACGCTCTGGATAAGGCTGGTCTCGGTACGTGCGATAGCGAGAAAGTCGGCAGCTTTCCCCAGTCCTGCCTGTTCCACGGCTTGCGCGATCTCGAACATGTTGTAGCCCTCGGGCACGACAACCGTGTGTACGTATACATCTCCGCGCTCCAGGCGATCCATCACTTCGAGCGTGTTCTCTGCTTCGTCGAATTTGTATTCTCCGGCCTTGAGCGTCCTACGCTTGCCCGCGTAGTAGGCCAGCAGGAAGGCGTGGCGATTGCGCAGCACGCCGGCGGCACCGAGTTCCTGGGCGATGCGCCGCGTTGACCAGCCCGGACGAAGCAGAACGTACCTCGTCGTATCCGGACGCAGCGGGGCGAAGATCGCCCATGCCAGCCAAAGCATAGCGGCAATCAGGGCGACAAAGATCAGCTTGAGAAGCGCTCGCATTCAGTCCAGTTTAGATGAACCTACGCAATTCGTATGTCGCATGTTCCCGGAAACATCTACTTCGATCGGATGGCGCGCCAAGCGAGATTACAATGAATCGCCTTCCGAGAGCTCTTCGTCATGGAGCCGTTTCGAATGCCGCGCCTCCATGAAGTTCTGCAAAATCAGCACGGCGGCCAATTGATCCACGACAGCGGCGCGCTTGCTTATGGACATCTCGCTGGAGCGCAGGACGCGGTTAGCTTCGACGCTCGTCAGGCGCTCGTCCCAAAGATGTATAGGCAGCTTGAAGTGCTTTTCCAAATCCACGACAAACTCGCGGATGCGCTCCGACTGGATGCCCTCGGCGCCGCTCATCCGAAGCGGCAGACCTACTACGATCTCGCACACCTCGTGACGTGCGATAACCTCGTTCAGGGCGGCGAAATCCGTGCGCTTGTTCTTGCGGCGAATCGTCAGAAGGCCCTGCGCGGTGATGCCAAGCGGGTCTGTAATCGCCAGGCCAATCGTGCGCGAACCTACGTCCAGAGCGAGGATGCGGCCATGTACGACCGGTGCTGAATTACCTGTTTCGTTGGCGGGCACAGCGCAAGTATAGTTCGTCTGACGTTTTGGAGCGCGCAAGCCGCACCGCGCATCTCACAACTCGGATATTCACCTATGCCTGAGCAGACCTACAGCACGCAACCCGATGAGGCCGAGCACATCGCCGCCGCGACTCAGCCCGCCGAGGTCGTGGTGAACCGGAATACCGGCCCGGAACTCGAGCGGCGGCGCAACGCGCGCCTGCAATCCGCAACGCTGATTGTGCTCGCTACCGGTTCCGTGCTCACGCTGATGTACTTCGCAAAGCCGGTGCTGATCGTCGCCCTGGTTTCCGTCCTGCTGGCATTCGTATTGGCGCCTATCGTCGAGCTTCTTCAGCGCATTCGAATTCCCCGCTCGTTCGGATCGCTGATCGCGGTATGCATCATGCTTGGCGTCTGCTATGGCATCACATACTTCTCTTACTACCGCGCGGTTGCGTTCGTGCAGGAGTTGCCAAAGTACTCAGGGAAAATCCGCCACACCATCGTGCGCGTGCGGAAGCAAGCGGAAACATTCCAGAAGACGACGGAGAACGTGCTCCCAGCCGACGCGGAAGATAAGAACGCCGTGAAGGTGAAGCAGACCAGCAATTGGACGGACACGCTCATGAGCAGCGCCATGAACGCGACCGAGATTGTAATGCTGGCGACCTTTGTGCCGTTTCTTATCTATTTCATGCTGAGTTGGCAGGAGCACGTGCGAGCGGCGACCGTGATGCTGTTCAAGATGGAAAATCGCAACACGGCGTACGTGACGCTCGGTCTGATTTCGGACATGATCCGTGGCTTTATCGTTGGCAATGTAATTGTCGGTATCTTCATGGGTCTCGCCAGCACCATCGTGTTCGGATACCTGCACTTGCCGTATTTCTATTTCCTCGGTTTCATCAGCGGCTTCTTGAGCGTTGTGCCGTACCTCGGTGTGGTGCTTGCCGTGGTTCCGCCCTTGGTCGCCGGCATGGGACAGATTGGCTCGGAAGACGTCTTGGTCATCGTCGTAACCGTTCTCGCTCTGCACCTGTTCGCGCTGAACGTGCTCTATCCCAAACTGATCGGTAAGCGGCTGCAACTGAATCCGCTGGCGGTGACGCTGGCGCTGCTGTTCTGGGGATGGTTGTGGGGCGCGATGGGGTTGATCCTGGCGGTGCCGCTCACGGCTGCGGTAAAGATCATCTTCGACCACATCGATTCTTTGCGCCCGTACGGCGCATGGCTCGGCGAGTAGCTCGCTAGTTCGCTAGAAGTCGCTGGGCGACTCCGTCATGCCGAGTTCGGCCGCAGCGGTTTCTTCGATGCTCACGTTCGTCAAGGTAGCCTTTCCACTGTGATTCAGTTCATCCAGCAGGTCATCGACATCCGACGGCCCTAGCGCGACCCCTTCGATGAGAAATTCGCGCAGCAGGTCTTCGCTGTCGAAGACCCGAGCAAAACTCTTGCTCGAATACGTATAGTTCGCCTGGTAAGAAGGGAAGCCACCAACGACGGAGCGACGAAAAATGTGCAGGGTACCAGCCATTGCGAGTTAGATTCTTGCGCCGGTGAGTAGGTTTTGCCGGGTTGCAGGCACAGGGGAGGCAGAACGCAGTGCGGCTAAGGTTCTGTCCATAGCGTGGTGAAGCGCAGAAGGCAAACGCAAGGCGTTTCGACTACGCGCCCATGAGCTTGGCGCCCCGCTCGACGATCCCTTTGGTTTAGCTTCGGATGGAGAACTTAGCTTCGGACGGTAACTTAGCTTCGGACGGTAACTTAGCTTCGGATGTGGTTAGGCTTCGAGGGTGGAGGCCTCTGGGAAACGCAGTTTGCATTTTCCGAGAGCCTTGTTAAGCGCCTGCTCTACTTCTGGTTCGTCCCAGTTTTTGGCCATGGCGAGTTCGCTGACCAGCAGGTAGCGGGCACGCTCGAGCATCTTTTTCTCGCGGAAGCTGAGTGGCTTAGTCTGGCTGAGCTGCAACAGGCTCTTGAGCACCATTGCGACTTCGAGCAGGGAACCGGTACGCATCTTCTCGGAATTTTCCTTGAAGCGGTACTTCCAATCGGCGTGGCTTTCACAGGCGCCGTCGGTCAGGTACTCGAGAATCTTCTGCACCTCGCCATTTTTGATTACCCGGCGAAGTCCCACGCTCTCAACGTTCCCGAAAGGGACCATCACTTTGAGACTGCTGGCTTTAATCTTAAGAAGATAAAACTTCTCAACAGTCGCACCCATCGTACGGCTGCTGATCTGCTCGATCACTCCGACCCCATGGTTCGGGTAAACAACCTTATCGCCAATGCTGAAGGTCTGATGATTCATGAGGGTGGCCCCGCTGTCTTGCAGGAACGAAGGGAACTTTCCCATTATAGGCGAGCTTGTGGAAAAGCGTCAAACGAGGGCGGGGCGCATCTCCGGTGCTGATGTCTAAGTCTCGCGGTGTTCACGATTTACAGCCGTCAAGCCGATGGCGGCCCCTCTGGCTGCAAGACAGACAGTAACGCCAGGTAGCGTCAGGTTATAATTCCTTGATGTACGGGGCGGTTTCCGCCCAACAGGTGACCGCCGAGGACATGTCAGAACATATAAAGAAGAAGCTCGAAGACGAGATCCAGACGCTCGAGTACGAACTGAATGTCGAACTTCCCAGGGAATTGAAGAAGGCCGTTGCCATGGGCGACCTCAGCGAAAATGCCGAGTACCACATGGCGAAGCAGCGGCAGGAATTTGTCCGGGCTCGCCTTGGACAGCTTAAGAAGCGCATGGGCGATCTGTCGCTCATGAACCTCGCAAATATCCCCAAGGACCGCGCAGCACTGGGCTCCACGGTTCGTGTGTACGATTCGACCAAGGACGAAGAGATTGAGTACAAGTTGGTCACCAGCGAAGAATCCGATGTGACCAAGGGACTGATCTCGACGAGTTCGCCAATCGGGCGGGCGCTCATGGGTAAGAAAGTGGGCGACGTCAGCACGGTGGTGACGCCGAACGGCAATCGCGAACTGGAAGTGCTGACGCTTACCACCATCCACGACGAGGCACAATGACCTGGACAAGCGCAGTTGGACGAGGTTGTGGCGTGGTCCTGTACAAGATTGTTCACGGACTGGCACTGACCCGTATTTCCCCCAACGCGCTGACGTTTATAGGCCTGCTTATCAACGTCGCCGCCGCCCTGCTGTTCGGGTTCGCGAGTTCCGACAATAACCAGCAGCGCATGTTCTTCTACGCCGGACTGGTCATTATCGGAGCAGGCATCTTCGATATGGTGGACGGCCGCGTTGCGCGCGCCACGAACCAGGTAACGGATTTCGGCGGCTTCTTCGATTCCGTCATCGATCGCTATAGCGACGTCGCACTCTTCTTCGGCTTGTTGGTTTACTACGCTCGCGCCAACCGCTTCTTCTATGTCGTACTGGTGGCGTTCGTCATGATCAGTTCGGTCATGGTGAGTTACACGCGTGCGCGTGCCGAGTCGCTCATCGAGAAGTGCAAGGTCGGATTTATGGAACGGCCGGAACGCATCGTGCTAGTCATCATCGGAGCGCTGTTCAATCATATGGGGCCCGTGCTCTGGGTGATGGCGATTTTTTCAACGATCACGGTCATTCACAGGATCCGGTATACGTACGAGCAGACGACTTTGAAGCAGCAAGCGCGTAAAGAGGAAGTTCAATTGCCAGCCCTGCACTAGCGCCACATCATTATTGTTCATCGCTTTGTCATGGTTGTGTCTTCCTGAGCGGAGCGTAGCGGAGTCGAAGGACCCCATTTGTACCGCTGTCATCGATATTGCTCTTTCGACTACGCGACTTCGTCGCTTCGCTCAGATATAAATAAAGGCGTACTTCCTGTGAGTAGTAGAGGTGCTCGAAGCACAAGCTCAAACAGGAGGTGCGCCCTGATGATCCACGTTGGCGTAGCTATTCACCAGAGATTTTGTTACTCACGAATAGGAGACTGTCCGCAGCCTTTTCGCGTACATCACTGGACAGGTATGCCTTTTTTCATAGAAGGAAGACAATGAGATGCTTTGACTAACTACTGGCCACTGGCAACTGGCCACTGCCAACTGGTCACTGCTAGTGAATCGTCTTCATCTTGCGCGCCATGTAGTCCATGAGCAGGTATTGGCCTAGCGTGTAGGGTGTCGTGAAATATGCTTTGCCGCGGCACATTTCAGTCACCTTCTGCACGAACTGAACAAGGCCGTGATCGCTGGCGAGCATGAATGTGTTAATCAGAACTCCTGCGCGCTTGCACTTGGAAACTTCTTCGAGTGTCTTGCTGACCACGAGCGGATCAAGGCCGAAGGCATTTTTGTAAATGCGTCCGTCTTCTAGCGTGAGCGCCGAGGGCTTGCCGTCGGTGATCATAACAATCTGCTTCATGTCCTTGCGCTGGCGCTGGAGAATGCGTTGTGCCAGGCGGAGCCCCTCGCGCGTATTGGTGTAGTACGGGCCGACCTTGACTCGCGCGAGTTGCGATATCGGAACCTCCTCGGCCGAGTCGTGGAAGAGAACGAGTGAAAGCGAGTCGCCGGGGTACTGCGTGCGAATAAGCTGCGAGAGAGCCATCGCGACTTTCTTCGCCGGTGTGAAACGGTCTTCACCATAAAGGATCATGGAGTGGGAACAGTCGAGCATGAGCACCGTCGCGCACGACGACTGGTATTCGCACTGGTGTACTTGAAGATCTTTGTACTCGATGTTCAGCGGAAGCGAGAGGCCTTCGCGCTGTATGGCCGAAGATAGCGTGGCGGTGATGTCAAGGTTGAGCGTGTCTCCGAACTCATACTGCTTGCTGGCGCCGCTGGCTTCGACGCCGGTAGCGAGATCGCGCGTGTCGTGGCGCCCGAAGCTGGACTTGCCAAGCGAACCGAGAAGGTCGCGAAGGGTGCGGTATCCGAGAAAATCGAGTCCCTTGTCGGTGACCTCGAAGCGGGCTTCGCCCTGCTGCTGTCCGACCTGTCCGCCCACGCTGGACTGGCGCGCGGGATCGTGCGGCGCGTCAACGGAAATGTAGTCTTCCTGCTCCATGCGCTCAATGACCTGATCAATTAGCTTATCGAGCGTGCCCTCAGCCTGCATCTGCTCAATCTCCTGTTGCAGCTCCTCATCGAAGAGGTCCCCGTTCAGGAGCGCATCGCGGATGGCCGCGCGCAGGGCATTGAGCGCCTGCTCGTCATCCCCCGGTTGCTGGAAGCGCGAGTACATCTGCTCGAAGCCGCTCTGCAACAGGAAGTCCGAGAGGGCATCGAGCAGATCTTCCATGCTCATTTCGCCGGCAGGGTCGGGGATGTATTTTGAGTAGCGGATACGCTTCATATTGGTCGAGTCGAGGGTCTAGAAAATCCAATTCACCTCAGCGGCTAAGTAGCCTGCATCGAAACATTGACGCTCAGCGGCTAAAGCCGGCGTTCATTCAGTGCGACTTACGGCACGCCTGAAGGCGTCTGAAGTCTGGTGCCTTGCGTCCGCCGTCTGCCGTCCGAAGTCCGCCGACTACTCTCAGTTGAATGGGCGTCTGCGGCGGCGGAAATCATCTTCCTCCAGGTCGTCACGTTTAAACTCGCGCTCGGGACGCTTGGGCTGGCGCTCGCCAGCGGTGAACACGCGCTCCTCTGTGCGTCCAATGCGCTTGTGGGCATGTAGGCCTTCGAGAACGAACTCCGCCGCAGATACCTGTACCTCGGGCAAATCGGTGTCCGAGAGTTCTAAGGTGTCCAGCTTGTCGAGCAAGCCCTGGATGCTACGGAGCAGTTGAAGCATTTCGACGGCAGGGGTCGAGTCGAGTACCTGAATCTCTCCGCCGAGTTCGAACCACTGGACGATCTGCTTCAAATTAACGTTCTGGAAGTACGTGTCGAAGGTACGTGCGATGGATACGCGGATAATCTCCTGAGTGACAGTGCCGGCCCCTTTCATCTCTCCTTCGTACTCAAGTTCGAGCTTGCCGGTTATGGCGGGCAAAGCGGAGTAGACGTCCGAGACACGAGGCACAACGCACTGCTCGTCTCCGCGAATGGCGCGCCGCTCGGCATTCGAAATCACGTTCTCCATGACGCTGATGGGCAGGCGCTGGCTCACGCCGGAGCGCTTGTCGATCCGTTTGTCTTCGCGCGCGACGAATGCGATGTGCTCCACGATTTCGCGCACGTACTTGGGAACCTGCAATTTGTAGCCATCGCGATCTATCCAGGCTTCCTGCGAGGTGATGGAAATTCCTTCTTCGACTGTCACCGGATAGTGTGTGCGAATTTCGGAGCCGATGCGATCCTTGAGGGGCGTAATGATTTTGCCCCGCGCCGTGTAGTCCTCGGGATTGGCGGTGAAGACCAGAGCGACGTCGAGCGGCAGACGGACTGGATAGCCTTTGATCTGTATGTCGCCCTCTTGCATGATATTGAAAAGCCCGACCTGGATTTTTCCGGCAAGATCGGGCAGTTCGTTGATGGCGAAAATGCCGCGATTGGCGCGAGGGAGAAGTCCATAGTGGACGGTGAACTCACTGCTGAGCTCGTGGCCGCCACGTGCGGCCTTAATGGGATCTATGTCGCCGATGAGGTCGGCAATCGTAACGTCGGGAGTGGCGAGCTTCTCGACATAACGATCATCCGCGGAGAGATAGGTGATGGGGGTTTCGTCGCCAATTTCGGCGATGAGTTCGCGACAGCGTCGGCAAAGCGGCGCGTAAGGGTTGTCGTGGATCTCGCACCCGGCAACGTAAGGCGTCTCGGCGTCCAACAGGGAAGTAAGCGCGCGAAGAATGCGGCTCTTGGCCTGCCCGCGAAGGCCGAGCAGAATGAAGTTGTGGCGCGAGAGAACGGCATTGACGAGTTGCGGAACCACCGTGTCTTCGTAACCGACAATGCCGGGAAACAGGGTGCCGCCCTGTCGCAGGCGACCGACGAGGTTCTCTCTCATCTCGTCCTTTACGCGGCGATGGCGCAGACGGTCTTCAGAATAAGTACTGTGGCGGAGTTCGCCGAGGGTTCGCGACAGCTTCATCGAGAGCTATACCTCCTGCCGAATCCAGCTGAACGGAAGGGCATTCCAGGGCCAACGCTGTTTGCTCGTTGGGGAAATCCGCATCCCGCATTGCGCGGGAGGATGGACCCGGATTATACGTCGCTTATCACAAATGCGTGTGACGACAGTCCGGGTCCTAGGCCTGCTGTTCGGACATATCTCATTGGACGTGAAATGCCGCTGAAGCGTTGCGCACTTTCCCGTTTCTCGCATTGACTTTGCTTCTCAAGCCACATACAAGCAGAGCATGACACTCGCAGGAAAAGTTGTGGTCGTGACCGGCGCGTCAATGGGGATTGGTGAGGCGATAGCCCGGCAGTTTGCGTCGGAAGGCGCTACGGTCGTGCTCTCCTCACGCGACCTGGCGCGGGCGGAGGCGGCGCGGCAACGCATAGGCATGCTCGATCAAACGATGGCACTGGCCTGCGATGTGAGGTCACGCGAGGAACTCCAGCAGCTACTCCGGAGTACGCTGGTCAGCTATGGTCGCATCGATGTCTGGGTAAACAACGCCGGCTTCGGACTGTTGGATTCGGTCGAAAAGCTGGATGTTGGTGAGTGCCGGCGTATGTTCGACACCAACTTGTTCGGCGTGATCGACGCGATGCAACTGGTTGCACCTGTCATGCGAGAGCAGGGCACAGGCTGCATCATCAACATCTCCAGCGTAGCCGGACACGTGGCAGTCCCGTACATGGCGGCTTATTGTGCGGCCAAGAGTGCGCTGAACAGTATCGGCAAAGCGGCGAGGGTGGAACTGCACGGCACGGGAGTCAACGTCCTGACCGTTTGCCCGGGGTACGTAAAAACGGACTTCGCGGCAAATGCGGTGCGCGGGACCGAGTACCAAAGAATCGGCGGCGCGAAACAACGGGGCATTCCCGCTGAACGCGTCGCGCAGGCGGTGGTGAACGGCTACAAGCGCAACAAACGCGAGATCGTGGTCCCGGCGCGAGACTGGCTGGTGATCTGGATGTACAGGCTGTTTCCAGAGACGCTGGAATCGTTGATGCGCAAAGCGGCGAAGCCGGTTTCGAAATCGCCCAAGTAGTCGAATCCAGGCTTATTCGGCGAACGAAAAATATCCACCCCGTCACATACACCGGTGAAGAGGAAGCAGTATAAGGACGGGCACCAAACCAGGAGGCTTAACGATGATCCGCATCTCTGCACTCCGGGCCCTGTGTGTGCTTGCAATCGTAGCGGCTGCGCTATCCTTGGTGGTGCCATGCGCTGCTGCGGATGACCTCTCTTTCGAACGAGGCCGGTACAAAGCTATCTTGAAGAACGTGGCGGGAGACGTAGAAAAAAACTTCTACGACCCCGGCCTGAAGTCGCTGGATTGGAAGGCGCAGCTCGAGGCTGCCAGCCAGAGGATCGACAAAGCAAAATCCGTAACCGAGATGCTGGTTGCAATTTACGTATTCGTTGATAAGTTGCAAGATTCGCATACGAAGTTCCTGCCACCGGCGCGTGCGATCAAGCTGTTCTACGGTTTCGACGCTAAGGCGATCGGCGATGACATTCGAATCTTCGAATTGCGGGGTGGAGACGCAGCTGAGAAGGCTGGGCTGAAACTCGGCGACCGGCTGATATCGATCAATGGGTATAGGTGCGACCGCGCAACGTTCGACGTAATGATGATTGATCTGCGGGTGCTACGGCCGCGCTTGTCGATCGACATGGTTGTGCAGACCGGCAACGAAGCGCCACGAGCAATGCGCTTGGAAGCTCGTAGAAAAACGGAACCAGCACTGCTTGGATCGAGCACGCGGGAAGGCGACATCTGGGACTCAATCATTGAAGCAGAAAACGAGGAACAGGAGCACCCCTACTACACAGCCACCCGTGAGGGTGGAATTGGCTATGTGTGGATTCGCAAGTTTCCGAGTGAGGGGGAAGATTTCCTGAAGGGACTGATCGAGAAGGTACGGTCAGCTAAGGCGATCGTGATAGATCTGCGCTCCAACCCGGGCGGCAGCCTCGATTGTCTCAAGAGCTTTACGGGGATATTCGAGCAGAAGGAAACGGCTGCGTTCACCATAATTTCCCGTAAGAAGACGGAGCCGTGGGTGGTGAAGCCGCAGAGGCTTAACATGAACGTTCCGATGTACATCCTGATCGACAGCAGAACGGGAAGTGCGGCGGAACTGTTCGCGCGGCACTTCCAGAGGACCGGCAGGGCTGTGGTGATCGGCGATCACTCGCCGGGGCGGGTAACCGTCTCGCGCTTTTTCTCCGGCACGAACGGTGCCCAAAACGCAATCCCTTACGGCGTGCAGATCGGCACGGCTCGTGCTGTGTTTCCGGATGGCGAAGAACTCGAGAAGCGCGGCGTGACGCCTGACGTTGTCTGTATCCCCACCGGTGATGACATGATGAATGACCGCGACGTGTGCCAGGATAAGGCCGTCTCTATGGCACGGGACAAAATCGGGTACAAGGTTAAGGAAAAGGAGAAGGTTGCTGTGGGCAGCAGCGGAGACTAAGGCTTACGCTCAACAGCACCAACTGGCATTTCGGGCGAGCGGTATGCTCGCCCGCCCTTCCTTTTAATAATCGAGTTCCAGTTCGTCGAGCATGGCCTGCATTTCGGACTGTGCTTGCCGGTTGCTTGTGCGCTGCGCGGAGGCGATGCCGGTATTCAGCATTGTTTTCGCTTCGTCCTTGCGCTCAGCGCGTGCGAGAGTTTGTGCGGCCATAAAGTATCCGGCCGTGTAGTCGGGATGCCTGTCGAGCAGGCTGCGGAATTCTGCCAGCGCGGCGTCGGTGTCGCCTGCGTTTGAATATTCCATGGCGAGGCCGTAACGCGCAAACGCGTCGCCGGGGTTTTCCGTTAAGATCTCTCTCAACATTGCGACTCGGGGATTCTCGGTCATTCGGGTCCTTTCAGGAATGATTGACATACTACTGCACCGGAGCAGATTTTTGAGGTGAGGCTGCCTCTCAGTATTGAATGCGTCAGACGTGCGCGGCGCGCGGACCGGATCGCAGGCGCAGCGACCGCTGGAATTCGTAATGGCACGCTGCGCCGAGCGAAGCTAGAATAGGGCGACGCGCGTGGACTCCCTTCACGTTCGCGACAACCGTCAACAAGCGAAATGAGCTGAGAGGGATTTTCCGTGGCCTGCCCATTCTTCAAGCCTACTGTCCGGCTCGATGTCGAACTGTGGCCGCATCGGCAACGGCTGCCGCTGGGGGATGGGTTTGCCGGAACCTGCGAGGCTCCGGGCTTCGAAGGAATCCGGCCCAGCGACGAGGAATTGAAAGAGCTGTGCAATTTGGGTTACGCACAAATTTGTCCGCGACTCCCGGGCGACCGCAAAGCCGATGCGGTGCGGTTTGCTGTGGCGCGCGATGCAGGCCTGAGCATCCGTCTACACTACTCGGTAGAGCGGCAGCACGCACCGGTGGAGCACGGCACGGTCGAATACGACTGTGTCCGGGGTTGCTGGCTGAGCACCCATTCTGATTCTCGCATGCAAACGATGGCTGCCTGTTATCTTACTTCTTACCTTGGGCGTCATCCGCGGGAGCGCTCCGCGGGTGTTTGAAGAAATCGCAAACTGAAATCGCAATCGAATTAGAAAACATGAAAAAAGTGAGAGAACGCATGGATGTAACAGATAACGTTGCAGGGCGCCCTGTGCGCGAGAGCCAGAGTGAGATGATCGAAATGGTTCTGCCCAACGACGCGAACCCGCTGGGCGCGCTGCTTGGCGGACGCCTTATGCACTGGATCGACATTGCCGGAGGACTGGCCGCTCAACGGCATTCCCGTAGCAATGTCGTGACGGCTTCCATCGACCACCTGGATTTCCTGGTGCCGGTGCACGTCGGCGATCTCGTGATTCTCCAGTCGTCGGTCAACCGCGTTTACCGTACATCACTGGAAACGGGCGTGCGGGTATTGGTGGAGAGCTACATCACTGGAGAGCGAAGGCATGTCAGCTCGGCCTACGTGACGTATGTTGCGGTGGATCGCCATGGGCGCAAGATGTCGATTCCACCAGCCATTCCTGAGACAGACGAAGAGAAGCGCCGTTTTGAGGATGCCGCTCATCGTCGCGAGATGCGCCGGGTCGAGACCGAACGCAAGCGACAGGCTCGCGCTTTGCAGCAGTAGAAATTGAATAGCAGCAGGAGTGAGATAAGGCGCGCCGCGTGCGCGCCTTTTTTGTTGAGCAACGAACTTGTCCGAGACTCCCGCTGCGCGCAACTTCCTGGGCCGCAGAGTAACCGACCTTATGTGACGCGAGTCACAGCAGCTTAGGACGGGCACCGGGAAAATGACAGCGGGGAATCAACACGCCAGGGCCTTGTCCGACTGCCCAAACACTTCAGGTTCTGCGCTCTGGTTCTTTGGGTATCTGTGGACGACCTTTGTTGTTCCCGGTGGTAATCTCCTCACTGAGGATCTACATGGACAGCGCACTTCTGATTCACCGTCTGCAATTTGCCTTCACGGTGACGTACCACTACCTATTCCCACAATTGACGATGGGCTTGGCGCCGCTGATCGTGGTACTCAAGTCTCTGGCCATCTGGAAGAACGACGACAGATACGCCAAAGCCGCTCGCTTCTGGGCAAAAATATTTGGCATCAACTTCGTCCTGGGAGTCGTGACCGGGATTCCGATGGAATTCCAGTTTGGCACCAACTGGTCGCACTTCTCCAAGTACGCTGGCGGAGTCATTGGACAGACGCTTGCCATGGAAGGCGTATTCGCATTCTTCCTGGAGTCTGCGTTCCTCGGACTCTTCTTGTATGGCGAGAAGCGCTTGAGCAAGTGGATGCACTGGTTCTCAGCCATGATGGTGTTCGTTGGTTCGTGGCTGTCGGGATACTTCATCATCGCGACTGACGCGTGGATGCAGCACCCAGTGGCCTACGAGCGCACGGCTGACGGCAGCGTGACGCTGACAAGTTTCTGGGGATTACTGCTGAATCCGTGGGCGATCTGGCAGTACCTGCACAATATGTCCGGTGCGGCGCTGACAGGTGCGTTCGTCATGATGTCCGTAGGCGCGTTCTACCTGTTGAGCAAGAAGCACTTTGAGCAAGCGAAGATATTTCTCAAAGTCGGCGTCGTATCGGGATTGCTGTTTGCCATCCTGCTGATCGGTCCTACCGGCGACGGACAGGGACGAAACCTGGCGACGCATCAGCCGGCAACGCTGGCGGCCATGGAGGCTTTGTTCGAGACGCAGCCCGGCGCGCCACTGGTGATCATTGGGCAGCCGGACGTTGCAGCGAGAAAAATCGACAACCCTATAGTCGTGCCCAAGATGCTCAGCTTCCTGACCTATCGCCGGTGGAATGCCGAAGTGAAAGGTTTGGACGCATTCCCCGAATCGGAGTGGCCGCAGAACATTCCTTTGCTTTATTTCTCGTACCACATCATGGTCGGCCTCGGAACCATCTTCATGGCCGAGATGGTAATCGCCGCATTCCTGCTATGGCGCAAGCGACTGTTCGAATCTCGATGGATGCTCTGGGCGCTGTTGTTGAGCTTCCCGTTCCCCTACATCGCAAACACAGCGGGATGGATAACGGCTGAAGTTGGTCGTCAGCCATACCTTGTCTATGGGCTACTGCGAACAACCGAAGGCTTCTCGAAAACGGTATCGGGAGGCAATGCCATGTTCACGCTGATCGGCTTCATGGGTATGTACGTCGTGCTCTCGGTGCTCTTCCTGTTCCTGATCCGCAGAGAACTCGAGCATGGTCCCGAGGGCGCGGAATTGGCTCCTGTGAAGGTGAAGCACGCTGTCGAATACGCGGAGGTGACGAAATAACCATGCCAACTCTCTGGTTCTGCATTGTTGCAGTCATGATCGCCGCGTACGTCGTGCTGGATGGTTTCGATCTCGGCGCAGGAATCATTCACCTATTTATCGGCAAGACGGAGGATGACCGCAAGAGGATCATTCGCTCGATCGGTCCGGTGTGGGACGGCAATGAAGTGTGGCTACTCGCTGCCGGCGGCACGCTCTACTTCGCTTTCCCGCAGCTGTATGCATCCAGTTTCAGCGGTTTCTATCTGCCGCTCATGATGGTTCTCTGGCTGCTGATGCTGCGCGCAATCGGTATCGAGTTCCGCGCGCACATCGGCGAGCCGGTCTGGAAATCTTTCTTCGACGGCATCTTCGCGCTCTCCAGCATTCTGCTGGCAATCTTCTTTGGCGCCGCGCTCGGCAACGTGATTCGCGGAGTGCCGCTTGCACCCGATCACTACTTCTTCCTGCCACTGTTCACGAACTGGCGCGTAGGACCTCAGCCCGGCATTCTGGACTGGTACACGGTGATGAGCGGCGTAGTCGCGCTGGTCACGCTGGCCGTTCACGGCGCGAATTACATCGCGCTGAAAACGGAGGACGAACTAAATCTTCGCGCCCGCCGCGTTGGCCTGATCCTGTGGCCTGTGCTGCTGGTGCTTACGCTGGTGAGCCTGTTCGCGACAATTTCGATTCGTCCGGAGTGGCTGGCAAATTACAAGGCGATGCCGGTCGGTTACGCAATCCCGGCCATCGTTTTCGGGAGCCTGGCGTTCATGCTGTATTCGTATAAGCGGGGGAACGACCGTAACGCGTTCCTGGCGTCGTCGGCGTACATTACGCTGATGCTGGTAGGTGCGGTTTTTGCTTTGTACCCGAATGTGCTGCCGGCTTCGACGGGAGCGCAATTCAACCTGACGATTGCAAACAGCGTTACCAGCGCGTATGGGCTGAAGATCGGTCTGGCGTGGTTTGCCGTCGGGATCACGCTGACGATTGCGTATTTCGTGTTCATTTATCGAATGTTCCGCGGGAAGGTATCTCTGGAAGGTGGGGAGCACGGGTATTGATAGATAGTTCCTGATGCTGGCGCGGTGCTTCGGCATCGCGCCCTTTCTTTTATGCCAGAGAGCGATGAGCCAGGTGGAAGGGTGTGGCTTTTCCGAATCCCTGGCGGACACACAGCGCCGGAGAGCAGGCGAGGGGTGAATGGCCTGAGCTACAATTTCTGCATGTCTGGAAACAAGCTTGTCGTGCTTTTATTGGTGGCAACATTGGCGTGCACAACGTGCGCCTGCACCATGTGGGGACCGAAGAAGCACGCCTCTTGGAGCAGTGCGACGAGCGGGGAACAACTGGAGCGACTGTTCTGGCAGGACGTGAAAGACAAGGATTGGAAGTCGCTCGAAAGGCGCATGGCTCCGCTCTTGTTAGCGATCAACGAATCGGAGGTGCTCGATCGCGCGCGCACCTTGGAGCACGTAAAGAGTTTCGAACTCGAGGATTTCCAGATAGGCGAAGTACAGACACGGTCCGCAGGCGTAGACCTGGTGGTTACTTACCTGATCACCGTTCGGGGTACGGTGAATGGGCACCCGCTGCCGACGGCTCCGGTGCGCATGATGAGCGTGTGGCAAGAATTGGGTAAGGGCTGGGTGCTCGTAGCACACTCTTCGGTTCCGGCGGCTGGTAACAGTTTGACTAAGTAGCTGCGGCCTGCGCTGGCCCTAGCTCGCCGCGGCTTGGCGATACAACGGACTCTCATAAAATAAGCAAAGCCGCTTTGTGATTGAACGGCCACGGCATTAGTATTCTTGTGAGCTAGGAGAGGTGCACTGCCACTGCCGCTGCTATCGCCCGGAATTTCCAATCGAATATTCACATCCCACGTACTCTGGCGTGAGTCGGCAAGGCCAGGAGGTAACATGCCCGTTCAACGATTGAAGGAGTTTCTGGATAGGAACAGCGTTCACTATGTTGTGATCATTCACTCGCGGGCGTATACGGCTGCGGCGATCGCGGCAATCACGCATATTCCCGGAAATGAGATCGCGAAGAACGTGATGGTAAGACTTGACGGTCAACTCGCGATGGCTGTAGTTCCCGCATCGAGATACCTTGACCTGGATGCCTTGCGTAGCTCAGTTGGCGCGAAGGATGTTTCCCTCGTAACAGAGAAGGAATTCGAGGGCACTTTCCCAGACTGTGAAGTCGGTGCCATGCCTCCATTCGGAGTGCTGTACGACATGCCCGTCTACATCGACGACAGACTCTCGAAAGACCTCGAGATTGCATTCAACGCCGGCTCTCACCGCGAACTCGTGCGGCTAGCATACAAGGACTTCGAACGCCTGCAACATCCGCGTGTGCTGCAGATTGCAACCAGATCAGAGGCTGAACGCGGGAAGAGAATCGCGTGAGCACTATCTCCAGCAGCTTGCTTTGGATCAAGATTTTACTCTGAGGTCAAGAATAGCTGAGTCCCTACTGGTTCCCTAAATGTAACAAATTGTTACATTGGGACAATTCCGTTCCACCCTTTCCCCCTCCGGTTTCGTTGAAACCCTTTATTTATCAAGTACATTCACCAAGGTAATCTGGTGGAACTCCGAATGCTTTGATAGTAGTATGCGGAGCCGTCTCCCTCGGAGTTGCCTTGACGCCTGCGTGAGCGCTGGTTTCAGCCAGTGCGCGGACTTCACGCGTATGCGGGAAAAGAAACTGAACATGATGCCAAGCAAACAAGTTCAACGCGGCTTCTCGTTGCTGGAACTCATGATCGTGCTGTTGATCACGATGGTTGTGGCTGCGATGGCCGTGCCGACCATATCAACGGCTCTGGCGAACTACCGTCTCAAGCAATCGGCTTCAAGCGTGGCGTCATTGTTGCAGCAGGCGCGCATACAGTCCGTGCGGCTGAATCGGCCTCTCCCGGTCACGCTGGATAGCGGCGGCAAGCGGATCTACATCGATATGCCAACCTCCACGGGCGGCGCTCCGAATGGCAGCTACGATGCAGGGGAGCCGATGATGCAGTTTCCTCGCACTGTGTCCTTCCAGAGCTCCGGCAACCCTGGCGATGCCACCACCGACTTTACGGCCGCCGGCGTGGTGTACAGCAGCACGGCGCCGCGATTCAACGGTCGCGGACTGCCGTGCGTGATGGTTACGAGTGGCACGTCGCAGACCTGCCTTACTAAGCAGGGCGCGAATACGGTTGCGTTCGTGTACTACCTTCGCGGTGATCAAACGTTCGGCGCAACAAGCTGGGCGGCCGTCCTGATCACGCCCTTGGGTCGCATCAGAAGCCTGTCCTACAGCGGCGGCAAGTACCAGTAGCAAAGGCGAGTGCATTTATGAAGAAATCCTGCAGCAAGCGATTTGCGCGTAGAGGGGGTGAACGTGGCATGAGTCTGATCGAACTCATGTTGGCGCTCACGATGCTGGTGGTCGGCATGGCCGGAGCGCTGGTACTCATCACGACTGCCATCGCGGCCAACAACCGCAACAAGGTTGATACGGGTGCGACGCTGGCGGCGCAGATGGTCATCGAGACGATCGCAGCACAGCCGGGGGACACGATCGTTACCATCCATGATTGCAACTCGACGGTTGCTGGTGGCACATCCTTCAACATCAATACAGCCGGAGGAGGAGCGCCGGGGACGTCGGCCGGCGCGGCGCTGGTCGATGGAAAAATCGATTTCACCCAGACAGTCGCCAATGTGCCGTTAGGGTACGGAATGCAATACGTCGCTTGCGGCAGCGGTGGAAGGCAAATGACCTACGATGTGCGCTGGAACGTGCGGACGAACAATCCTTACTCGAAGGTAGTCACGGTTTCCGCCCGCCAGGCAAACCTAAGCGCCGCGGCGAATGGGAACAACCTTCGCTTTTTCACGCCGCCTGTGACCTTGCGCACAATCGCCGTGGCGGGGAACTGAGGGACTATGACACGCAGGCTGAAGGCAAGTGCTTCGCAAGCCGGTTTCTCACTGCTGGAAATGATGGTCGTGGTGGGCATCCTGGTTGTGGTGATGGGCGCCGTATTCCAGCAAGTCAACACGGTGCAGAAGCGCTACAAGGCGGAAGAGCAAAAGCTCGACCTGACCCAGGAGTCGCGCGAATTCCTCGACCAGGTCATCCGCGACCTGCACCAGGCCGGGTATCCGAATTCCAAGATGTTTGGCGCGGGTATCCTCGCCGCGACTCCGGCGAATGATCTCAGGAACGCCGTGGGCTTGGTGAGGTTTGCGTACGACGAGATCCAGTTTGAAGGCGATGTCGATGGGGACGGCACGGTGGACAGCGTGGATTACAGGCTCGTGCAGGATGCGGATGGCAATTGTCCTTGCCGCGTCGAGCGGAGCCAGGTTCCCAAAGCGGACGCGACTGCGCCGACCGCACAACTTGTATCTCCAAATTCCGAACTACTGGACGTCGTGAACAGCGGTGGCGCGAACGGCTCGGGGACGGACGTCGCCGGCTACACCATCGGTGGGTACACAGGCACCTCTCCTAACAACACGGTGTACGCGGCTTACAAAACCGCCAACGTCTTCACGGCCTATGATGCGCTGGGGAATGCCGTGGGACCAGCCGATTTCAGCACGCCAGCGGGCCGTGCGGTACTGAAGTCGATTCGCACCATCAAGATCAATATCAATGTTCTTGGGAGCCAGGCTGATATGCAGACCGGTATGCGTCCGGCGATCACATTGGCTGGCAGCGCGCGCATTCCTGGAAATTAGGAGATGAGCATGATGAACTCAACGAAGGTTACAGCCAGCCAGCGGGGCGTGGCTTTGCTGATGTGCATGTTCGCGCTGCTGCTGATTACGGCCATCGCGATGGCACTCATGTTCATGACCGACACCGAGACGTCGATCAACAGTAATTACCGCGACACTCAGCGCGCGTATTTCGCCGCTTCGGCTGGCTTGCAGGAAGCGCGAGTTCGGTTGATGGAGGGGGCGGTTCCGACGGTGACACCGGCCGGTATGCCGGCTGCCGGGAATGCGACGGGCGTGTACTACATCCTGAATTCGAACGGAACGGATGCGGTCGAACCTTGGACTCTCTCCAGCAAGTACTTCGATGACCAGCTCTGTCACGAGAAATTCTCTGGCCTCGGCGCGATAAGCGGCGATCCCGCGGTCTCGTTGCCAAGCTTGCCTTGCACGACGACCCAGGGAGCAGCTGGCTGGTACCGGACGGAGCCAACCAACTTCGATCCATTAACCGGAACGAGCAATGCAATCGATTACAAATGGGTGCGAATCACTCTGAAGGGGAATGAGTCGGCTTCGCCGCACTATGTCGAGACGCCCGTCGCGGGCGTTAACAACAATACCCCCGTGTGCTGGGATGGCACCCGGCAGATTTTAAAGCCCGCTGGTATGGCCAATTGTGAAGATCGGGGAATCGGCAAGTATTACCAGAGCGTCTGGCGGCTAACGTCGCTGGCAGTGACGCCGCTCGGTTCGCGGCGAATGCTCCAGATGGAAGTAGCACAGAGCCCGCCGATCATGACAAATGCCGCAGTGGACTCTGAAGATCACGTTACTCTGAACGGAAAGCTGGATATTAACGGTTTTGATTATTGCTCGTGCCAGATGGACAAGTGCGTGACGACCACTACAACGACCGGCAGCGGCAGCAATGCGGTCACGGTAAAGAGTACGACGTGCCCGAGTCGTGAAGGCAAGGTCTGCGATAACACGAAGTGGGCGATTTTCTCTAGCAGCACAGTCGAGGCGCCAAACAGTTCGGAAACTCTCACTTCGGGAAGGACGCCGCCGGTGGCGGAAGGGCAGAACTGGGAGCACGACATTCCGGCCATGATCGAGAGATACAAGGATGGGGCAGTGAATGTGGCGAGAACTCCCTCCTATAACTGGACCTGCACGCCCTCTACCACCCCCGGTGCGAGTGATGAGTGCGGCACTCATTCAAACCAGGTATTTGGGATACGTCCGAAGTTTCCGCCCGAGTACGATGAGTATGATGTTCCCGTGTCGGATCCCGCACTCGGCCAAGCAAACCCCCAGATAACCTATATACCTGGGGATGCGATGCTGACATCGAGCGCGTCCGGAAACGGCATATTGATCGTTGACGGCGATCTCGACATCCACGGCGGCATGGAGTTTTACGGGCTGATCATCGTCAGGGGTGTCGTCAAGTTTACGGGTGGCGGCTCTGAAAAGACGAACATCTATGGGGCGGTTCTTGCCGGGAAAAGATCGCTTGTAGACAATACCCTCGGCGGCAGCGCCGCCATCAACTTCAACGCCTGCGCGCTGGCCCAGAAACAGACACCACAACCACCGATGATGCTGAACCTGCACGAATTGACGTTCTAGGAGAGAGATATGCTTCGCCGATGTCCTATGCTGCTGTTCGCGACTGTCGCCCTTGTGTGCCTCTTCAGCATCGTCTCGACCGGGCAATCTCAACCTTCGCTGGGTGAGGTGGCGAAGCAGAAGTCCTCGACGAAGAAGGCGCGGCGCATCATCACCGACGACGATATGCCGCAGCGCACGCCGGAGCCCGCAGCCAGCTCTGCGGGTGCATCCTCCGGTGGAGCTTCGGCAAGTTCCGGCAGTTCGGGGGCACCCGCATCTTCTACTGAAACGGGGCCCAACACGGGGAAGCCGGCAGGTGACACGGGCGGTGTCGCCGGTGCGCAGCCGCAATCGGAAACCGAGAAGTTGAAAGAACTCGACAACAAACTCCAGATCGCAAAACGCGACAAGGAGCTTCTTAATAAGAAGCTGAAGACTCTAGCGGAGGACATTAATGCGGCCGAAAGCGAATTCCGCCGAAACATGTACCGCGACGCACTCTCTAACCAGCAGACCACCATGGCGGAGTTGGACAAAGTGATCCGCGAAGTCGAGAAGGAAATCGCAAGCGAAAAACAAAAGGCCAAGGACAAAGATTCGAAGTAGGACAGTGTTTTCCGGCTGCGATACAAGCAGATACTTCGCTTCGCTCAGGTTCTTTTTCGGTGTGTGATCTTCTGCGTGTGTGAGTTAGTCAGCAACTTGAAAAGGGCCTTGCGGCCCTTTTTGTTTTGGTTCACGACCGCAGCGAATTCAGTGCCAGCGGGTATTGAAGTCGGTCTGCACGGAAGTTTTCCCGAATGCCGAAGCGTAGCCTTCCAGGTCGCTATTGGTCATCGGCTCGTCGATGGGTTCGGCAATAACGGTGTAGGTGTCAATCGGAACGCCTTGGATGGAGTAAGTCCCGTCGGGGCGCGTGAGGGCTCCTATCGGCGTTTTGCGGATGTTGCTGCCGAATGCCGTTAAGGTCGTATCCGAATCTGCGAATACATGTGCGCCGAAGACAGGCCCGCTGGAGGCGAAACGCACGGTGCCGGATATCCCACCGGTTGGAGTGTCCGGTGTGGACTTTGGATAAATGCTGGAAACGCCGGCGACGTCGTCATACCCAAGCGTCTGCAACGGAGTACCCGGTGCGAAGGGGAACATGACGGCGCGCACCACCGCCGAGTGGTCGAGTCCGAGGAAATGACCCATCTCGTGGGTCGCAATCGTTTGCAGATCGTGGCCGCTGGTGCCTCCCGTGGTGTAGCTCACGGAAGGTCCGAAGAGGATGTCGGCATCGAGGATCTGCCCAACGAATCGGGAGGTCTGGCCGTGCTTCGTGTCCTGGCCGGCTCTGTCCGCTGTAGTGGTGATAGTAACGGCGAGCGTCCCCGCTTCGTTGAGGGCGCTATCGGTGCAGATGAAACAGACTACGTTCACGCCATCGAAGCCGCCCGAGGCCATAGTATCGGGGCCACGTGCGACGGAGATAGATGTGTTGGGCGCCGCTTGCCAGGTAGCGAACGATGCCTGGATCACATCCGCGGCGGGACGATTGCCCGTCACATTACTGCCCGTGCCCGGGCGCAAACTCCACGTGACGGGGAAAGCGGTGAAATCCCAGTGGTCAGGCTGTGCTCCTCCGGTGCCATGCGTATACATGGAGACATAGGAGAAGGTCGGTATCGTGATCAAGAGACCGAGCAGCACGATGGCGGCGATCGAGGCTACGGAGGATATTCGGCGTACGGTGCTGATGGGGCGCGCGTCTCTGCCTGGCTCGGTCATCGTCCCTCCGCCTTTTCTACGCGCGACTCAAGTTCGCGTAGCGACAAGTGAGCGCCGCGGTACGCATCAACCGAGCGTTTCTCCGTCTGGAAAGCAGAAACGTCTGGAGCGCCATTGCTGACGACGACCTCTCCAGAAGGCAAGTGGCGCATACTGAAGTTTCCTTGCATGAGCCCAGTCACGGCCAATGTTCCGTCCTTTTCCGCGCTGGGATGCAGAAAGAGCACGGCTTCATCACCGGGGTTCCAGTGGCGCACGCCTGCAACCTTCTGCGTGTACCCGCCGGCGCTGCCGCCGATCTGCTTCACGGTGATGGTTTGGGAAGCCTTGCCCTTAAGGACGCGTCCGACCTGAAAGCGCGTGTAGGTGTAAATGCGCGTGTGTTCAGCATTCCAGGCGGAGCGGGCATCGATGGCGCGCGCTTCCACGACAGCGGCCGATTCCGTTGTTAACTTCTCAATGGAGAGCGGGATGACCGTTGTCGCAAACGCAGTGCCGGCCACGGCGGCCAACCCACACAGAATTCGCAGGCATGTCATGGTTCTCACGGAATGACCTCCAATCCACCGGTGAAGGTTGACACGTTGTCATTGCTGTCGCGCACGATCACGGTCCTGGCGCCGAGTGCGGCTGCCCCATCCACTGTTGCCAGAAACGCGGCGCCGGGAGTGCCCTTTGTGGAAGTGATCGCCTGCACGGTGCCAATCGAAATGTCGGGAGGACCGGAAATGCTGATCTGTGAATTGGCAGAAAGTCCGGGGCCAAACATGATGATGCGCATGGAGCTGCCACGGTGGATGAGACCGCCGGTATTCGAAGCGGTGCCGCCGCTGGAGGAGGACTCGGCAACTCCCAACACGGTGACATTGAGGGTAGGGCTTTTGGCCGGGACGGTGATGTCGACTCCCGTAACACTGCCGCCTGCAGCCGGTGTAACCGGTGTCGGCGTCACCAGCGCTCCGGTTGGATTCGTGGTGCCTCCACCGCCTGTTCCGGGTGGTTGCGCCGGAGTGGACGACGAACTCCCGCCGCCACACGCAATCAGCATTGCTGCCGTGAACAGCGCTGCAATAGGCAAAAGGATTCTCACGCGGACTCCTGCTTTTGGATTGAGAAAGATGCTCACGTGTAGGGCCGTGTTGCACCCGTCGGTTTGCGCTGTGACGCGGGGCAACTTAGAATCGCTTCGTTGATGCCTGAAAAACTGGATATCTCTGCGCCCGAGTTGCGGCGGCTCCGCTCGCGCTTGCTCCGCTGGTATGCGGAGAACCATCGAGACTTGCCTTGGCGCCGGACCCAGGTTCCGTACAGGATATGGGTTTCCGAAATCATGTTACAGCAGACGCGGGTGAATGCGGTGCTGGAACATTACGCGCTTTTTCTGAGCGCTTTTCCGACGGTGCAGGCGCTGGCTAAGGCGGATCTGTCGAGCGTCCTCGCCGTGTGGAGCGGCCTGGGGTACTACCGACGTGCGCGTGCAATGCATGAGTGCGCGAAGGTGCTGGTGCAGGACTTCTGCGGGGAGTTGCCGCGAACGCCGGAAGAGCTGGCTAAACTTCCGGGCATTGGCAAATACACGAGTGCCGCGATCGCGAGCATAGCCTTCGAGCATGACTCGGCGGTAGTGGATGGCAACGTCGAGCGCGTGCTGACTCGGATGTTCGCCCTTCAGACTCCGTCGGCCGGAATGTTTGCGGAGCTTGCGCAGTCGCTATTGCACGCGCGCCACGCGGGCAACTGGAACCAGGCCATGATGGAACTGGGCGCGACCGTATGCACACCTGCGCAGCCGCACTGCCAGGCTTGTCCGCTGCGTGCGTGGTGCAAGCTTCCGGGCGGCGTACCGGCGCGGCCACAGCCGGCACGGCAGCGAAAGCAGGTTGCTTACGGACTTGCGCGCAAAGCCGACAGAGTGTACCTGGTGCGCCGTTCGGAAAGCTCAGGGTTGATGCCGGGTATGTGGGAGCTTCCGGCAATCGTACGTCGCAATGGCGAACGCGTGCTCGCAAAACACAAGCACTCCATCACCAACACCGATTACGAGGTTACGGTCGTGGAGTTGCCGAGAGCGCAGGGAACGGGGAAGTGGATTCGCGCAGAGCGTCTTTTGCAATTGCCGCTTACAGGTCTAACGCGAAAGGTGTTACGCAAGGCAGGCGTGATATTGCAGCAATAATGAAGACGGGCGAATCGCAGTGATGTCGCACGGAATCCAATAGGTTAGACCAACATTTCACCTTTGATGAGGAGTTGACGAATGGCTGCACTCCCTCCAGGGGTTCTGGCCCCGGACTTCAAACTTCCCACGATGGATGGCACCGAGTTTTCCCTCACCGAGGCGCTTCGCACTGGCCCCGTGATCCTGGCGTTTTTCAAGATCAGTTGTCCCGTGTGCCAGTACGCGTTTCCGCTCTACGAGCGCCTGGCTCGGCAACTCAAGGGGACGGGCGTCGGCGTAATCGGCGTGTCGCAGGACAGCCTCGAAGACACTGCGAGTTTCATGCGTGAGTTTGGCATTACGTTCACCGTCGCGCTCGATGACACGACAAGCTACAAAGTTTCGAACGGCTATGGCCTGACGAATGTCCCGACAATGTTTGAGATATCGCCCGATGGTCAAGTGGAAGCCACGGTTGTAGGCTGGTCGCGTAGCGACGTCGAAGCGCTTCATCGGAAATATGTAAATGCGGATGATGCGCTGACAGTTCCGCTGTTCCAGGCGAGTGAGCGGTTAGAAAATTTCAAAGCTGGTTGAGGCTCCAAGAACTGATCCGCAGTTTGCGGATCGAACAAGACCGCCAGTCATTTGCACGCCAGCTCGTGACCGTTTTCTACCCGTCAGAACAGGTCTGGCAAACGACGAGCAACGCACTCGAAACGGGCCGCGATAGCGGGTAGAATGTCAGGTCCGTACCTACCAGCCAATTCTCAGGAGTTATATGCGGAGAACACTTGTTGTCCTGCTGTCCGTGCTGTTGTGCGTTGGGGCTGCCTCGGCTCAAAAGACGAAGCGGCATAGTAAGACCAGAGCGAAAGCGCAACCCAAGATTGGATCGCTGCCGGTCGGCGCTGCAGCCGCCATGCAAAGCGTCAGCGCGGACCGTATTCGTGCCGACGTGCGCTTTCTCTCAAGCGACCTGCTTGAGGGACGTGGCACGGGCGCGCGCGGCGGTGATCTTGCGGCGCAATACATTGCCACACAGTTTGCGCTGGCTGGGTTGAAGCCGGCTGGCGATGACGGCGGCTTCCTGCAGAAAGTTCCGATGGTTGGCGTCTCGACGAAGCCGGAGAGTACGTTGGAGATCTCGACCGGCAAGGGCGAGCCGATGAAGTTACGGCTGCTGGAAGACATGGTGCTGATGAACGAATCACAGCTGCCCACTGCCGACGTGAGTGGGGACGTAGTGTTCGTTGGGTACGGCATCACGGCTCCCGAATACAACTGGGACGACTATGCCGGTATCAACGTGAAGGGCAAGGTACTGCTCATGTTCGTCAATGAGCCGCCCTCGCAGAATGAGAACTTCTTCAAGGGAAAGGCGCTCACGTACTACGGCCGCTGGACGTACAAATTCGAGCACGCGGCGGAAATGGGCGCAGCCGGCGTCATCCTCGTGCACAAGGCGGACATGGCGAGCTATGGATGGAATGTGGTCCGCAATTCGTGGTCGGGCGAGCGTTCATCATTGCGCGATGATCCCAGCCCGAAACTGCCGATGTCGTCGTGGATACAACTGGAGCTGGCGCGAAAAGTTCTGGCCGATGCAGGACAGGACCTGGACAAGTTGCTGCAGGCGGCCGGGCAGCCGGGATTTAAGCCGATTCCTCTTCCAGTTAAAGTGACGGCGCATATTGTGAGCAGCGTGCGGCCGTTCGAGTCGCAGAACGTGGTTGGCGTGCTCGAAGGCTCTGATCCCGAGTTGAAGAAAGAAGGGGTCATCTACACGGCGCATTACGATCACCTTGGCATTCGTCCAGATATCCCGGGAGACAACATCTATAACGGCGCGCTCGATAACGCGACCGGAACGGCGATGATTATCGAAATGGCGCGCGCAGCCGCCACGTCGCAAAAGAAGCCGAAGCGCTCGTTGTACTTCGCCGCGGTGACGGCGGAAGAACAGGGATTGTGTGGCTCGGAGTACCTCGGTAAGCATCCGCCAATCCCGGCGGACCGCATCAGCCTGAACCTGAATTTCGATTCGATCGCACCGCTCGGAATACCCAAGCAGGTATCTGCCGGAGGGTACGATCGCACAAACTTCGCTCCCATCTTCGACAAGACAGCCTCAGATTTCGGATTCAAGATCCTTGCACCGGGACGTCCCGAAGCTGGTGGCTACTATCGTTCGGACCACTTCAGCTTTGCGCGCGTGGGCGTACCAGCCTTCTCCGTGAATACGGGTGAGAAGTATGAAGGCCAGCCCGAGGAGTGGGTGAACGCTCGCCGGCAGGAGATGGGCAAGAACTATCATGAGCCGAATGACGAGTTCCGCGACGACTTCGACTATCGTGCCGATGCCGTGATGGCGCGTTTCGGTTTGGCGCTCGGATACAAGGCTGCCGAACTTCCCACGATGGTGCAGTGGAAGAGTGGGGATGAGTTCGAAGCTAAACGCAAGCCACAGGTCGGCAGCAAGTAGTCAAATGCATGGAGCCGGTGGGCGGCAAAGGAAAGATACCTTTGCCGCCCTTGTTGTTTGACGAATACTTGCGAATGACGAGGCAATCGATTCCTTGGTAACTTGGCGATGCGGTTCCGCGGTGGTAACGTCCGGTGAGAGCGTAACTGGATTCTGGGATGGTTCTTCTGTGGTAGAGTCACGCGCATGGAACCGATAACACCGCACGGAAGCGAAGGCTAGCGCTCGTAAACCGATATGGCTCGTTTCTCATTCTTCGAACGCGTCGATATATCCGAAGTCGCGAAGCAGGCGAACCTCGCCTCGTATACGCCCGAGATCGCGCTCGAAGGGCTGGTCACAGGGGTTGATAATCTCCGAACCGATGTATACCTAAGTCCCAGGTTCGCAGAGATGGCTCGTGCGCACATCGCGCGACTGATCGTCCAGTACGGCAATGTCGAAGACCTGGTGCAGGAAGATCCGCTGGTGCGCGTACCGCAGCCTCGCGTCTCCAACTTTGTGGGCAGGGCACAAGGCCCGCCGCAACCAATCCCAGCCAAGCCACTCGACTCCGGAGCGGAATTCAAGCGTGGACTGGTCGAACTGCAACTTTCCGCACTGAATCAGGCGAAGGCCCAGGGCAATATCGCGATCGATCTTTTGGCGCGCGTAGCCGTACTGAAGATGCTCCGGAACGAGTTGGCTGCGCAATTCCTGCAGGTGTTAGAGCGCTGCCGCGCCAAGCTGAAATCGTACGAGGGGCCGCGGACGTCTCCAAAGGGAATTGAGTTGCGCGACCGTTTTCTAAAACTCCAGGTCGCGAAGAAGATAGTCCTGCGCAAGGCCGGGCAGGACCTCTTCGAGACTTTACGAGAGGTGGAAAAGGAATCACTGCTGCGTATGCGTCGCTCGCTGTTCGGGGACGTGAGCACCGGCACCTACGAACTGTTTCTCAACCGGTTGCTCTTCACCGATGACGGACGCGACGATTATCTCAACGCCGAGCAGTACGTCATGCTTGGTAATTACGAGCGCGATCCCGACCGGTTTCAACTCATGCTGGAAATCGCCACCGGGTTCCTGCAAGCGCTGGAGCTTACGAATGGCAGCGACGCCGATTCGGCAATCGATGGGTTGCTGAGCGTGCCAGAGAATGCGCAGGAACTGGTGGGTAGCGGCGTCCCCGAGGACGGTACACCACGGGGAAAAGGACAACGTGCACTCCTGGTGGCATGGTTGCAGGAACTTGAGCGAGCCGACGTCATCGCGCACGTGATTGCAAGCTACGAAGTCAGCCCGCTGCTTGGGGAGTATTCTCCGCTGATCAATCCGCAACAGTTGAAGAACGCGCTGATCTCGCGTACCGAGCGCAAACGGGTGGAGCAGTTGCTGGACGAGCACGGCAAAGTCTCGCCGGAAAAGTTGCAGGCGGCGGTCAAGCGAGTGGAAGCCTACGGCGGAGCGGACCGGGCGAAGTTTGCGGGCAGGTTCCTTTCCGACTTCATGCGCTACCACCGCGACTTGCGCAGGCTGGAAGCGCTGAACTCGGCGAGCGATTCGGTCAACGTCATTGCCAATGAGAAGCTGCGCGAGCTCTCGTCCATCAACAGCACTCTCTACGAGTTCCTGTTGCCGGAGGAACAGAAGCCGGCAGAAGACAAAGTCATCGACCATATCATCTTGAAGGCCGACATTCGCGATTCAACAATGCTCACGCGCACGTTGTACGAACGCGGTTTGAATCCGGCGTCGTACTTCAGCCTGAACTTCTACGAGCCGATCAACAAATTACTGCCCAAGTATGGCGCGTCGAAGGTATTCATCGAGGGTGATGCGGTCATCCTCGCCATGTTCGAGCGTGAGGGCGAGCAGAACTTCGGGGTCGCGCGCACGTGCATGCTGGCGCGCGAGATGATCGACGTCGTGCGCGGCTACAACGAACAGTCGCAGAAGTCCGGCCTGCCCGTGCTGGAACTTGGGCTCGGCATCTGTTACCAGGATTCTCCGCCGATGTACCTGATGGACGGATCGAGCCGCATCATGATCTCCAAGGCGCTGAATGAAAGCGACCGGCTGTCGTCGTGCAGCAAAGGTGCGCGGAAGTATCTTGCGAACGCAGGCAGCCTGTTCAACGTGTTCTCGTTCCAGACCGTCGACGATGCCGACACCGCTGGGATTCCGGAAGAGTTCCTGCTGCGCTACAACATTGGCGGCATACACATTAACGCAGCGGCGTTCACCAAGCTGCAGCAGGAAATCTCGCTCGAGACACGCGATGTGTTGTTGCCAATGCTCTGGGGCCAAGAGCGGGTTCGGCTCTACAGCGGACTCGTACCGTTGGGATCTGGCGTATTCCATCCCATCGTGGTACGCGAAGCGAGGGTTGCGCATATCGACGCGCGCGATTTCGCCGTGAAGGATTGGACTGACCGCAAGTACTACGAAGTATGCGCAAACACAGCAGTGTATGACTTGGTGCGAGCGGCCGCCCGTTCCGGTTCGACTTCTTAGAGACTGACCCTCATCGAGAATCTAGCTTCTGCTAACGATGTTCATTTAAGTGCGACGCTGTAACAGCCTGCGCTACGCAGCTTTTCCATGCGGGCCTGATTAGAAAGACGCTCGGCGGGCGCGGAAGGGAATCTGCACAACGGCTTCGATATCGACGGGTTCGCCGTGCTTTGTCCCGGGCCGAAAATGCCACCGGGCGAGAGCCTTCATGGCATTCTCGTCCAGACGCTGGTCAACGCTGTTGAGCACGCGCATGTCTGTAACCGTGCCATCCGCATGAATGATGGCGTAAAGCACGACCGTACCTTCGATTCGATCGCGAATCAGGTCGGGAGGATATGCAGGATCGGACTTGGTGAGGGCGACGGGCGCGCTCAGGTCAGACTGGTCGCGGGTCGGCCTAAGTTCGGCGAAACGGATGATCCAGGTTCCGGACGCCGAGGAGAGGTTTGGCATGTTCAGCGTGAGCGAGTAGTACTTTTTTCCGTTGAAAACCTTGTCTTCAATTCTGCGATCCGCTTTGGGAGTGGTGCCTGGCAGAGGCTGTCGTCCAATGTCAGGCATGCGTGCCGCTGCGATTAGTTTGTCGCGCAAGGAGGTGGAAGGCGCCTGCGCATTCGACAAAGGAACGTCTCCAGCAACTGGTCCCGTGACAGTTCCTGCGGGTGGCTTGCCAACGCTGATGCCCGCGGGCACGTCGCTCGGGTTCGAGCCGGTGCCATTCCCCGCCGTCGATGTGCCACCGCTGCCTTTTTCGAGCGCGCCGCCAACAATGTTCGGCGTTCCGGGCGCTCCGGGCTTGCCTTCGGGGCCGACGGCGAAAACTCCGTGACGATTACCGGCGGGCACTTCGATGGGACCTGTCGGCTGGCCCGGTTGAACGCTTAACGCGATAAGTTGGCCGGCGGCGCGCGTGCCTGCAAGTCCGTGCAGACTTGGGCTGGCGGGAACCGCCGTTGCGCTTGCCTTTGCGCCGACATCCGGTGGCGGTGCCGCGCCGGTCGCGCGCTGCTCATTAACCGCGAGCCTAGGCTCCGCGATCTTGGCGGTGAGGCGCGCCATGTTGAACTGGCCGGTGCGACGCTTGATCTCATCTGTTGAGGGCGGCGGTTCCACGGCAGACGGCTGCATGCTCGTCGAAAGTTTGCGCACGCTGGAGATTGGGTCCGGCGCGGGCGCGATAACGTCTGTCGGAAGATACAAAGAGCGGGGCGAGTTAGGCACGGCATCGGGTGCCGGTCCGACAACATCGGGGGTAAGCTTCGGCAGTCTATGCTCGGAGACATCGCGTGGCGCCACTGGTTGCGCAGCCAGCACGGGCGTGGAGATTATGACATTCGGTAGCGCTATGTCCCGCGTCAACTTCACTGGCATGGGCGTGACAATGGTCTGACGCGAGTTGTCGGGCTCTGGCGGGACGGAGATGATTTGCTGGCGCGCGTGCTCAGGCTCGCCGCGACGCGCGATCTGCGCTGGCTTGCCAGGGCTCTCAATAGGCGGTAAATACTCGGACACGGGATAATAAGAAATTGTCGCGTGGTCGAAGGGGTTGAGAACCGCTTGTGGCTGGCGCTGCCGAAAAAGCGCCGATACCGAAATTCCGTAAAGCGCAATGACCACAAGTGTGTGAATAATTACCGAGTCAAACAGTCCACGACGCGGCAGAGGCGATGGCACGAAAACATCTGGCCAGAACTCCGCCGGCGAACAGGTGAGTTCGAAAGGCGGCTGTTTACGCCTGAGTAGAAGATCCCGAAGATTCGTCAGGAACACGCGAGGCCATGACTCGATGACAGGAAGTAGCCCGGGGCCATCGTGCGGCGACGGAGTTTCCGCGAGTTCGTGAGGGACAAGAATGCTGTACGGCATTGCACCGGGCCCACAACAGCGGTGGCTGATTATATCTGAGTAAACGGACGAACCGTCCAAAACTGCTCGGCCACTTTCGGGGGCAGTATGGATTCAAGTTATACTTTCACGGATACTCACATGAGAAAAAAAGTTTTGGTGTCGCTCGTGATGGCGGGTTGCACGGCCGGGTGGAGCTTGCTCGCCGTTGGAGTCGAGGTTCAGGCTGCATCTCGTGAGCAGAAGAACGGTCCGGCTCAGGAACAGAAACAGCCTCCAGCACAGAATCCAGCAGGCGCTGCGAGGGAGCAGAGCGCGGCCGAAGATATCTCGGGCATGTATTCGTTTCTGCGCGATGGCGAATTCGTACAGATCAATATAGAAGAAGGAAACGTGGTCACCGGATTCGTGTCGCGTTATGGCGACACTGGGAGTGACAAAGACACGTTCCTCGACCAGTTCTTCAGCAAGGCATCGCTTGTGGGCGACAAGCTGACCTGGGTGACGAAACCGATCCACGATGTGTGGTTCGAGTTCGACGGCGCTGTCGAACATCCTTCGGGGAAGACGCAGGCCCAAGAGGGCTTCGTGGTGCTTAAAGGTAAGCTGACTCAACACAGCATTAGCGTGGACAAGCAACCATTAGCGAAGTCACGCGAGGTAGAACTGAAATCGTTTCCGCAGGAACTCGACCAATAGTTCGCGGAATTTTGCCTGAAAAAACGACTGCGAAGGTTTAACCTTCACAGTCGTTTCTGCGTGGGAGTGTCGGCGCTACCTTATTTGTGTTGGGATTTGTGTTGGGCCATTTCGCCGGCCTGCTTGCTCTTACGCATCTCTTTCACGCTGGCGATGGTCAGAGACTTATCGGATTCGTGAATCGCCGCTTTCACTTTCACGTGCTTGCCATCAAGCGGTTTCAAAACGTCGGGGTTTTGAACGCTCCAAGTCTGCTTATCCTTGTCGTTCACAAAGGTAACCTTGTCACCTTCGCTTTTTACCCACCCGGTAAGCCTCATCTCCTTATTCTTTGCCGCTGCGCTTGCCTCCTGCTTTTCAGCTTTTGCAACCTTCTTGCCGGACTTGTCGGTTGCGCCACCGGCGGCCTGATTCTGTGCAGCAGCGGAGAAGGCGAACGTCAACACGAGCGCCAGGATGGTGATCACAATCTTTCTCATACGTTTCTCCTGCAAACTTCGATTGAGTTGACGATGCGACGCGGCTTGTCTAGATAGATGCAAGTCTCAAAATCGGAGCAGCCTCCCAACCGGCAGGGGTCCAAAAAACGGGTTGAGACTTCGGCTCGGCAATTGTGAATCGACGCCCCGCGAAGCGTTATCGCTTCGCGTCGGGAGGGCGCGTGTACTCGACGGGAACCGAAGGTGAGCCGTAGCGCGCATTTTGATTTTCCGTGAGCAACTCCGGACCCGGCCCATATGTGCAGTTGCCTGCGAGGGCTGCCTGTCGGTTGAACCGGAACTGCTGCCGCCTGCCAGGGGTCTAGTCACGTTTTCCTGTCCTTTGCCTTCGAGTGCGGCCTTGAAGTCCCGAACTGCCTGGTCGATGCGACCTTCGATTCTGCCTGACATGGCAGAGAAGAAGGGGCGAAGCATCCGCGCGGGCGGCGCGTAGTTCATGACCACATTCATGAGAGTGTCATTGCCGATGGGGGAGAAGCTTATGCGGCCGGTGTTCTTGGCGCCAGCCACAGATTTCCATCCGATGGCTTCATTAGGGATGAGTTGTGTTATCTCGGCGTCCCATTCGAAGGGTTTCCCGTCCAGGTTAATGACCCAGTGGGAGCGGTCGCCAGAGCGAGTGACGCTCTGGATCAAGCTCGAATATTGCGGCAAACGGCTGTAATCCGACCAGGCGTCAAAGACCTCGTGTACGGGACGTCCTATCTGAACCGCTTTCTCGAAGCGAATGATGCGGCTTTTGCCACCGCGTCCGATGAAGCTGACGGCCCAAAGAGTTCCAAGCCCGGCGGCAGCGCCCGCTGCGAACCCGCCCCAAAAAACCTTCGTTGCCATGCGTTTCTCCTTTTAAGTGCTGGCGCGAACAGAGGGTTATCACGGTGGTTGGAACCGGCGGGTAGAGGTTTAGTTGCCACTGAGCATGGCGCGAACTGGCGAGTTCGCCTGATGACAAATCAGACACTCTGGTTGACTAAGCAACTTCGCAGCGTCCGTGGGAGTCCTAGGTATACAGCCGCTTCGTTTCTCGATCCAATCGTCAAGGAGACTTGAGATGCACGCTGTGAATGTTCGACGTTTGCTCATGCATTCGATGGTATTAGCCGTGATGCTCTGCCTTGGGTTGTTCGGATACGCGCAGGAAACGCAGGGTAGCAGCACCACCGGAGACAAGGGCGCGAAAGCACAAGAGAACAAGGCGCAGTCCAGTGACATGGACAAGGCGGCCGCCAAGCCCACGGGTGCAAAGGCCGGGAGCATGGATAAGAGGTTCGTGATGGAAGCGGCTCAGGGCGGCCTCTCGGAGGTCGCACTCGGCACACTGGCACAACAGAAGGCTTCGAAGGACGAAGTGAAGCAGTTTGGTCAGCGCATGGTCACCGACCACACCAAGGCGAACGATGAACTCAAGAGCCTGGCCCAACAGAAGAACTGGACACTGCCTACCGAGCCCAGCGCAAAACAGAAAGCGGAGCAGCAGAGGTTAGAGAAACTTTCTGGCGACGCTTTCGACAAGGCTTACATGCATCACATGGTCACTGATCACACGAAAGACGTCGCCGAGTTCCGCAGGGCTTCGAAATCGGCGAGCGATTCGGACCTGAAGTCGTGGGCAGGAACGACGCTGCCGACACTGGAAGATCACCTGAAGCAGGCCACGCAGGTAGCAGGTACGACCGGCGGAACGATGGCGAGCAAAAAGTCTGAGAAGGCTAAGTCGGAAGCGAAGACCAGTGATGCGCAACCACACTAATGCTGACGCAAAAGCGATAGCAAAAGGATTGGCGGCGGGTCTGCTTGGAGGGCTCGTCGCTTCTTTTGCGATGAACATGCTCATGAGCGTCGCTGCTCGTGGCACAAATGCGAAGCGCGAAGGCATGTGGAACGATCCGCAGCGCGACAAGCAATTAATGCGGGAACGAGTAACGTATTTCCAGCAGTTGGCGGACCCAACAGGAGAAGCATCGCAACGCGCATGGTGGAAGATTTCCGGGCATGAACTGACGCCTGAGCAGCGGCGGAAGGCCGGTCCTGTAGTGCATTATGCGTTCGGAGCGCTGCTGGGCGCGGCGTACGGAGCGGCGGCGGAAGTCGCTCCCATGATGACGAAAGGAATGGGCGCCCCTTTCGGCGTGGCGGTCTGGGCCGTGGGCGATGAGATTGCGGTCCCGGCGCTCGGACTTTCACCCTGGCCGACTGAGGTCCCGGCGGAAGCGCACGCGGCAATGTTCGCGTCTCACGTGTTATACGGCGCAAGCCTGGAGGGAGTGCGCCGGATGCTGCGCCGCAAACCATCCCAGCGGTACGCGTTTTCCGCAAATATCGGGCGGGTCGCATAAATTCGTAACCGGACGAAATGATGGGAGAGATTTGGATAGGGACATCGGGCTGGCACTACAAGCACTGGCTTGGCAACTTCTATCCGGAAAAGATGGCTGGCTCGAAAATGCTGGAGTTTTACATGCAGCACTTCGACACCGTCGAGTTGAACAACAGTTTCTACAAGCTTCCCAAGACCGATACGTTTGTGTGCTGGCGCGATGCCACGCCAAGCAAATTCCTTTTCGCGGTGAAAGCCAGTCGCTTCATCACACATAACAAGAAGTTGAAGGATCCGCAGAACGCGCTCGGCAACTTTCTGCCGCGCGCAGAAGTATTGGGTCCGAAGCTCGGGCCGATTCTTTTCCAGCTTCCGCCGCGGTGGAAGCTGAACCTGGAAAGACTGGAGGAGTTTCTGTCCGAATTGCCGAGCTACCACCGCTACAGCTTTGAATTCCGTGAGCCGTCTTGGAATGAACAGAGAGTCTACGAGTTGCTGCAGAAGTCGAATGCGGCGTACTGCATCTATGAACTGGCTGGCTTTCATACGCCAATGCATATCACTGCGGACTGGGCATACGTGCGACTGCACGGGCCTGGAGGGAAGTACCAGGGCAGCTACGAACATGCGAAGCTGCGCGAATGGGCCGACCGCATCGTTAACTGGAGCAGAAAAATGAGAGCGGTGTTCGTCTACTTCGATAACGATCAGGCAGGTTACGCCGCGCAGAACGCGCTTGAGTTGAAGCGCCTCGTGGGACAGGCGACCGTGCAACGCGGTCGCGAGGAGGCGGCGTAAATGAGAAGCGGCGCATGATCGAGAACCGGCGCTTCAACCTCATCCGCTTGCATCCGCGTTCCGACTCCGGTTACGTAAGTCAGAACAGGACGGTGATGGCAACGGGACTGGACGGTTTCATTCGTCCGGACCCCGACCAGGGGCTGTTTGTACACCAGACGCGGATGCTGTCCTGCTATCGCTACAAGGTCAATGGCAAAGAGCCAATGTCGGTGGCGCTGTCGAACGTTGAACAACATTCGTGGATGGGCTACTACATACAGGCTCGGCCCGGGCGCGAGCAGGACAGCAATCCCGATCGCGGCAGTGGCCAGGTACAGCCCATCTCGGAGGAAACGATCGAACTGCGACTGTCGCGTTTCGTCGGATTGGGCGTGCATGAAGACGTGGAGCTGACGAACTTCTCGCAAGTGGAAGTAGAGTTCGAACTGGTGCTCGAGTGCGATGGCGACTTTCTGGATCAACTGGAAAGTTCAGAGAGCCGCCAGCAATGCGGTGAACTGCTTCGCGAGTGGAGACGCGCAGACGATGGCGCTCATGAGTTGCGCTTCGACTATCGCGCGCAACACCACTTCGACCACCAGGGCAACATCGGCGATGCCACCATGCACCGCGGACTCGCCGTTCGCATTGCGCGCAGTGACGCAGAGCCGGGTTACGAGGGCGGGCAGATACGTTTTCCCATAAAGATTGGGCCGCTGCAGCATTGGAACGCCTGCATAGAACTTGTTCCGTACATAGAGGGCGAAGCGATGCCTTCGCTGTATGAGTGTGCTGCATTTGGAGGAGAGGAAAACCTGCTTGACCGGCGTCGTGAGTTGTTCTTTGCCGAGTCCACGCACTTCAGCACAATCGAGAGCGATACGCTGGCGCACGTGGTATCGACAGCGTGCGAACAGGCAAAGCGCGACCTCGCGGCACTTCGCCTGTATGACATGGACCGTAGCCCGCGCGAATGGACGATGGCGGCTGGGTTGCCGCTTTACATCGCGCTCTTCGGCCGCGACACGCTGACCGCTTCGTGGGAAGCGGCGTCGGTCAGCGCGTCGATGATGGTAGGCGCTCTGGCCGAGTTGCCGAAGACACAAGGCACGACCGTCAACGACTGGCTCGATGAAGAACCCGGACGCATGATCCACGAAGCGCACACTGGCCCACTCGCAACCCTGCGCTACAACCCTCGCGTGCGCTACTACGGTTCGGCCACGACCAGCAAATTCTATCCGGTCGCACTGGCGGAGCTCTGGCACTGGACGGGCGACAAGGCGCTCGTCCAGCCGTTCATCGAGCCGGCTATGAAGTGCCTGCAATGGATGGACGAATATGCCGACTTCGACCGCGACGGTTTTTACGAATACCGGACGCACTCCGAGCAGGGGACGATTCACCAGGGGTGGAAAGACTCTCGCGACGCCATAGTGTGGGCTGATGGCTCGCAAGTGTCGCCGCCGGTCTCAACGTGCGAGGAGCAGGCATATGCGTATATCGCAAAGCTGCATATGTCTGAGCTGTTGTGGTGGCTGGATCGAAAAGATGAAGCGAGGCAATTGTTCCACCAGGCACAGGAATTCAAGAAGCGATTTAATGAGAGGTTCTGGTGGGAGCAGGAACAGTTCTTCTACATGGGGCTGGGTCCGAAGGATGAACCGATCGACTCCGTGGGGTCGAATGTTGGACACCTGCTTGCGGCGGGCATCGTCGATCACGCGCTGGTGCAGCCAACGGCCAAACGCTTTATGCAGGACGACCTGTTCACGGGTTGGGGGATACGGACGCTCTCCTCGAAGCATCCGGCGTTCAATCCGTACAGCTACCATCGGGGGTCGGTGTGGCCTGTCGAACACGGAACGTTTGCGATCGGCATGATGCGGTTCGGTCTGTACGACTATGTTGAACGGGTATGCAAGGGGATGTTCGAAGCCGCTGGCATGTTCGACTTCGAACGCTTGCCGGAAGTGTTTTCTGGACATCAACGGGATGCGCAGCATCCGTTTCCGGCGTTGTATCCCAAGACCTGCTGGCCGCAGGCGTGGTCGGCTTCTGCGATCTTCGCGATGGTGCAGTCGATGTTGGGCCTTTATCCTTACGCGCCGCTGAAAGTGCTCATCGTGGATCCGCATCTCCCGGAGTGGCTGCCGGAAATCACTCTTCGAAACCTGCACGTGGGCGAAGCAGTTGTGGGTCTGCGCTTTTGGCGTCGTGAGGATGGAGGCAGCGACTACGAGGTGTTGAGCAAGCGCGGAACTCTGCACATCGTACGGCAGCCGAGCCCCTGGTCGACAACCGACGGTTTTGCCGGGCGTATCGTCGATCTGCTCACAAGCTTCTTGCCCCGGCATGTCTGAACTCCTCCCCCTTGCTGGCGCAACCTTCCGGTGGACAGCGTGATCTTCCGCCGAAACATCTATGTGCACATTCGAAATACTCGGGGAGCAGCCATGGCTAGAAAATCAGCAGGAAGTACTCGTGGAGCGAACGCGCTGAAGGAGAGCGCGGCGAAGCAGGCGACCACGGCGAGGAAACAAGCGCGCGTGCATGAGTTCCCAGTCGATGGTGAAATACGCAAGCTGGAAGAACCGCGGCCACCTTATCCCAAACAGATGCAGCCCAGGCCCGGCATTGAGGCAGAGATCGAACCGCGTCCGAAGTACGAGGGCGGGGCTTACAAACCGGCAAGCAAGCTGGAAGGTAAAGTGGCGCTGATAACCGGCGGTGATTCCGGCATCGGGCGGGCCGTGGCTGTGTTCTACGCCAAGGAAGGCGCTGATGTGGCAATCGTGTATTTGCCAGAGGAGCAGCGTGATGCCGAGGAGACGCGCGATGCGGTGGAGGCGGAGGCCCAGAGTTGCTTGCTCATCCCGGGCGACATAACCCAACCGGAGTTCTGCCTGGAGTCTGTCGAGCGCACCGTGGACGAATATGGCAAGCTCGACATTCTGGTGAACAACGCGGCTTCTCAGGAGCACCAGGAAGACATTCAGGAGATCACGGACGAGCAGTTTGACCGCACGTTCAAGACGAATATCTACGGCTACTTTCGGATGGCAAAGGCTGCAATCGCGCATATGAACCCGGGCTCGGCAATCGTAAACTGCGGTTCGATTACAGGATTGCAGGGCAGCAAGAAACTTCTGGATTATTCGGCGACAAAAGGCGCAATCCACGCCTTCACAAAATCACTCGCACAGCAGTTGGTGGAGAGAGGGATTCGCGTCAACTGCGTTTCTCCGGGACCGGTGTGGACGCCGCTCAATGTTGCCGACAAGGAAGCTGAAGACGTAGCCGAGCATGGGAAGCAAACTCCGATGGGGCGGGCGGCACAACCCGAGGAGATAGCTCCGGCATTCGTGTTCTTCGCCTCCGAAGGGGACTCAAGCTACATCACGGGCGAGGTGCTGACGTTGCTAGGCGGGGAAACAACGGCCGCGTAAGCGCTCATTTGCTCGTGCATCGCGCATGAGAACAGGCACGGCGTAATGCCGTGCCTAAGAAAAGCATGGAGTTGCTGATCGGTCAATAGCTGCTGCGACTCAAGACCCGCGACTCAACTACACCGGGCCACTCGATTGCTTCCCATTAGCCTCTGCTCCGGTGAGTCTCTTCTCGAGAAAGGCGACGTGGTCGGCTTCGAATTCGGAGAGTTCGCGATAGAACTTGCGCATCACCGGATCGGCCGCGGTTTCCGAGATTCCGGAGTAAAACCTGCGCGCATTCTGTTCCGCGAAGAGCGCCACATGCAGCGCTCGTTCCCGAGGCGAAGGTCCAAGCGCGGAAGGTTCGGCGCTAAACACGTCGCCATCTTCAAGGTGCGGCACTTCGATCATCTCCTGCAAATCGTCTTCGGTGAGCGCGCAAGCGGAGTTGCCATACCGCTCGGTATAGCGCTGTTGAAGCAACGTACTATGCTGCCGTTCTTCCACCGCCATGTCCCAGAAGACGCCGGCAATTTCCAGTGACTCAAGGTCGCGAAATTCGACGAACATCTCGGCAAAGCGGTGGTAGAGCTCGGCGTTGCGCTCCTCAATGAACACGGCAACATGCAGCGCTTCCTGCGGCGTAAGCGAGGTGAATGAACGCTTGCTCATGTTAGTACCGGTCCCTTCTCCTTATCATTAGACGCCGCTTGTACCAGAAAAGCGGCACGAATGCGGTACGACTGTGAGTCGCGCTTTATGGCTTCGCGGCCGCCCTCAGTGGCCGAAGCGAGAGCTGACCCTGTCGCGACATGTTGATGGAGTCCGCCAGGATCCGTCCAGCTTCTTCCGGCGCGTGGAATCCGCTCGAGTTCTCGGCCTCCACGAAGTCAAGATAGAACTGCGCGCGGCGCTGGAAATCGCGTGCCGTGGCGAGGTCGGCATCGGAGTAGCCGGCTGCCTTGGCAGCTTTCAAATCGGCGATAAGCGCCATCAGTGCGTCCATCGCCTGGTTGCGAAGTCCGAAGACGCGTTCCTGAAGGGTTTCGACGCGCAGCTTCAGCTCCGCCTCAGACCATTTATGGCAGGTCTGGCAGGCGCGATTGATATTGAGCACAGGGCTGCGTACGTTGTGGTCGCTGATCTTGAGAGCACCTTGACGCATGTAGGGCATGTGGCAATCGGCGCACGCCACGCCGGAACGCGCATGGATGCCCTGGTTCCACATCTCGAACTCGGGATGATGCGCCTTAATTACAGACGCACCGGTGTCGGCATGAGTCCACGTCGTGAACTTCTGCTCGTCGTAGTACGCCATGATGTTCTCGACCTTGATGCCCTTGGCCCAGGGATAGGTCAGGCGCTTTTCCGGTCCCTTGAAGCAATACTCGACGTGGCACTGTCCACAGACGAAGGTGCGCATCTCCTGACGCGTAGCCATCGTATTCACGTCATAGTCCTTAACGCCTTGCGAGGCTTTGAGAGCGCGGATGCCTTCGATAAAGCCGGGACGCGTGACCCGCAACTGCATCGTCTTGGGATCGTGGCAATCGATGCAGGCAATTGGGAACTGGACCTTCTTGCGGGCGTCGGAGTAGTGCATCTGGTTCATCTTCTCGAAGCCCTTGATGAGGTCTCCGTCGCCCAGTTGCTTGTACGGCACGTAAACGGACCCGTGGCAGTGAAGGCACGTTCCGGGCTGTTGCGCCGCCTGCTGGCGTCCGGTGAAAGCCTGATCGTCCAGCATGTAGGCATGGCCGCGCTTCTTGCGATAGTCCGCCGAGAACGAGTAGCCGGCCCACATGGTTTTCAGGCGCGGGTCTTCTTCCAGCCGTGACTGCGATACCACTGATCGCGGATCGGCCTCCGTTGGCGTGCGCGGCAGGGCTTCGCTACCGCCGAACTTCGTGCGCTCCTGGTCTACGGTTCGCAGATAAAGGTCGTACTGCTGCGGGAAGTTCTTGGCCCAGATAGCCGGGTCCACGGTTTCATCGGTGAGTTCTACGACGCGATAAAACGGATTCCGCGCCTCCTGCTTGTGTTCGAAGATGTTCACGAGTAGAGCGGTAAGTCCGGCCGTAGCAAGCGCGGCAACGACCGCGACGACGATTACGATACGAAGCGTGAAGCGCGCCGGCTTATCGGAGCGTTGTTCGGTCATGGCTGGTCCTCGATACTGTTTATGGCAACGGCGCCGATGGCGCCGAGGTGTCCCACACTGCTGTGGCAACGCACGCAGGAAAATCGTTTTGCCTCGTCGCTATGCGCACCTTCAATGGCAGAAACAATCTCCTGGTGGCACTTGCGGCAGGCGTCTTCCGTTACCTGGTGGTTGCGCCTGGTGATCTGAATGGGGTCCGGGAAGCGGCCAGTCGTGAAGTAAAACGAATGCCAGAATCCATTATTGGCTTTGACCGCGTACTTAGGAATCAGTCCCGAAGGTGTGTGGCAATCATTGCAAACGGCCACAGAGCGGTGGCTGGAGTTGATCCAACCGGAGTAGTAATCCTGCATTACGTGGCAGTTGGCGCAGGCGGCGGGGTTGTTTGTCAGGTACGAATAGCCTTTTGCGTAAATGAAAGTGTAGCCGCCCACACCCACCGTCAGGCCGACGAGAACCCCGAGCAGGATTGCAAGCAAATTTCGATTCGTCATAATGCGAGCGGGCTCCCAACAACTTTGCTTACACACAACTCTGCTTACACCCAGTTGCAAGGTGAGTTGCGCATTGTCGCACGCGCCCGTCAGGATAAGCCAGAGTTGGTGTTGGATATTCCAGAGGTGGTTCCAATGCGGGAAATAATGATGCCGCCCTCGGCATCGACCACCACCGTGAACTGCCCGGCACACTTGTCGCAAAGCCAATAGTGCTCTATGCGCGGCCTACTGCTATCCCAGAGTAAGTCTTGCGCGACCTTCGACGCGGAAGGACTGGGACGTTCGATCCGAAATATCCGGCCTGACTGCATCAATCCGAATGAAGCGTTGCATTGCGCATTCGCACAGGTCGTAATCATGTTGCGTCTCCAAATTGGGAGGAGCAAACCACTAAGTTCTGAACCGAGTTGGGGGAACGGAACTGATCAGCTCACCCTTCGTGATGGCTGTTCCTCCAGTTGCGCGATCGTGCTTTGAAGCCACTCCTTCAATGCGTTCTCAAGCTCTTCGAACTGTTCACTTTTCAGAAAATCGGCAATGGTCTGGCCTGAAGATTTCAGTGGGATATGCTCGCAGGGCACATCCTCCACCTGGCTGGCAGTTGGGACGAACTCGTACAAAAAGCATTCGTGGCAAGCATGAGGGCGCAGCGGCTGCCCGTGGTTGAGGCACGTAAGGGAGCCCTTGAATGGCGAAGCCGCCTGGCGTGAGTGCCGCAGACGCTCGTAGCCGCCCTGCTCAAGGAAATTGAGTTCGTATCTGAGGACGGCCAGCACGTCGCGAGAATCGTGGCTCATGGCTGCACCTCCACGCTCAGTGCAGAGGCGCGCGGCAAAACGCGCCGGGCGATTGCCTTTATTGTGCCGCTGGCTGGAAGCGGCCGAAGTGACGTGGGGCACGCGGACTGGTGATATCGAACCGCTTGGAAAACGGGGTTCCAGGGGAGTTCGCTCAACTGATCTTGAAAAACAATTTCAGGAAGTGTGACTGAAATCACAGCCTGGGGGAAGCCCCTCTGGCAGCCTGAAGGTCATGGACATGAAGGTGAACTTCGACGAGCGGCCATTCATCGTTATATGGGAAACGACGCAGGCTTGCGACCTGGCATGTTTACACTGCCGGGCCTGCGCGCAGCCACTGCGGAATGCGCTGGAGTTGAGCACCGTGGAGGCAAAGCGGCTGATCGATGAAATCGCCGAAATGCAGGCGCCCGTCTTCGTCATGACCGGGGGCGATCCTCTTAAGCGTCCCGACATCTTCGACCTGGTGCGTTATGGAGCGGAGCACGGCGTGCGGACGTCCCTGACGCCGAGTGCGACACCGCTGCTCACCCGCGAAGCAATCGTGCAATTGAAAGAGGCTGGTCTATCGCGGCTAGCTGTCAGCCTGGACGGTCCGAGAGCTGAGATTCACGATGCCTTTCGGCGTGTCCCGGGCTCATACCAATGGACATTGAACGCCGTGCGCTGGGCGCGCGAGATCGGCTTGCCCGTACAGATCAATACCACAATCACTCGCCACAACCTGCAATATTTGGACGAGATGATCGCATTGCTGGAGACGCTCGATATCGTTCTTTGGAGCGTGTTCTTCCTTGTGCCCACGGGACGCGGGCAGAATATCGATTTGATTTCAGCGGAAGAGTTCGAACAGGTATTCGAAAAAATGTACGAGACTTCCATGCGTGTGCCGTTCGATATCAAGAGCACCGAGGCACAGCACTATCGCCGATACCTGATGCAGCGCCGAACGGAAGCGAATCGGGAGAGCAGGGCGGGAAGTTCGGCAAGCAAGATGCCGTCGTTCATCGGCGTGAGTACACCGGATGGCATCGGTCGCGCAAGCGGCATCAATGACGGCAAAGGCTTCGTGTTCATTTCGCACATGGGAGAAGTTTTCCCCAGCGGGTTCCTGCCGATGAGTGCAGGGAACGTGCGGAAGGAATCGTTATCCGATCTATATCGCAATTCTCCGTTGTTCAAGTCGCTGCGAGATAGCGACAACCTGAAGGGCAAGTGCGGCGACTGCGAGTTTAGGAATGTGTGCGGAGGCTCTCGCGCCCGCTCGTACGCAATGACAGGCGACCTGTTCGCCGAAGAACCTTGTTGCGTTTACCAGCCGAAGAGCAGCGCAGAGAAGCGTAAAGCCGGACGAGAAGCCGCAATGGCCAAGGCCGAGTAGGCGCGGAACTCAGTCCAAGTTGTCGCGGGCGGCGAATCCTGCCGGGTTCGCCGCCCCACTTTTGGCCGCGATCTAGAGCGGTGTTACTTCGGGGCGCTACTTCTAAGGTCTACGAGGCTGTTGTTTATGGCGAAGAGTGCCAGTTCGAGACGGCTTGACACGCCAACCTTATCGAAAATGTTCGTCAGGTGATGCTTTACCGTGTCTTCGCTGAGCGCGAACTTCTGCGCGATCTCTTTGTTGCTGAGGCCAGAGACGATGGCAGAGAGAATGTCGGTCTCACGGCGAGTGAGACCGTAGCTCTTCGCCGGTGATGGAGGCTCGTTGGCGGCCCGATCGCGCAGGTACTGCACCATGTTTGCCACGGCCTCCCGTCCTACCCAGAACTGGCCCGACATCACGGTGCGAATGCTTTTCATCAGCAATTGCGTCGCGGCATCCTTCATGACCACGCCACTGGCGCCCATCTGCAATGCTTCTACAATCTGGCGCTTGTCAATCGCGGCAGTAAGCAGGATGACGCGAACCGGAGACTTCTGGGTCGAAAGCGCGCGAAGTGTCTCCAGGCCGGGCACGCGAGGCATGGCAAGGTCGAGCAGGAGGACGTCGGGATTTGTTTTCTCAACTAGAGTGAGAGCTTCAGCACCATCGGCTGCTTCGCCCACGACGGTAAATTCTCCCTCCGACTCAAGCAAGCGCCGCAGGCCATCCCGAAAGATGGTGTGGTCGTCAGCGATGAGGATTCGGACTTTGTCATTCTTATCCATGGAATGCCTGTCCTTTATGGGGTAGAAAAATTTCAAGGCGTGCGCCGCGTCCGGGAGTCGATTCGATCCACAACTCCGCGCCGATGTTGCGAACGCGCTCTTTGATAATACTTGGCCCTGTACGCTGTGTGTTCAGTTCTTCAAAGCTCAGCCGCCCAGCAAACTGGAACCCGCAGCCGTCATCGTCGATGATGAGCTTCCACCCCCCATTCTCCAGGGCGAGACGCACCATGACGTTGCGAGCGCCCGCATGTTTGCGGATATTCACGAGAGCTTCCTGAAGGATTCGGGCGAGTTCGCGGCATGCGTGCGGGGAGATTTCGACCTCCTGCAGGTCGGAACTGAAGGTGGCCGATATCCCGGTATCCCGGCGGAAGCGGTCCACGGTGTCGAAAAGGAAATCAAGGAGTTGCTGCGGTCCCATATCAACTGGTTTCATGTGCTGCATGAGTTCCCGCATGTTCAGCACTTCAAGCTGAAGCAGTTGCTGGATGCGGTCTAGTTCGCCCGCCATGGGGATGGCGCTGCGTTCGGCCTGGCGCCGCAGCACGTCAACCTGCATCTCCACCGAAATGAGCGACTGTATGGCACCGTCATGAAGTTCACGCGCAACGCGAGCGCGCTCAATCGCTCCAATATGCGAGCGTAGCCGGCGGATGAGATAAATGCTGTAAATCGCTGGACCGGTGCGCCGCAGCAGCTTCTCGGCGAACCGAAGTTCACGAGTGATTCCGTAACCGAGTTGCGCATTCAGCAGCAGAATACGGCAGGACCAATCGTTGCCAAGTTCGTGAAAAGTCGAAACAACTGAAGTCGGCTGCTGAGTCCAACAGGGGAGCGGCTGAAGGCGGCGTCCCGGTTCGCGCGTCACCACGTCACCGGCCAAAGCGATCAACTCGGGGCCATATTTTCCGGCCGTATAAAAGAATGTCCGAGGCTCACCCTGCAATTCGTACGCTGCCGCTTCCTCGGCTGGGATCTCGCGCACAAAAGGGCGGGGAGTCTGCGCTGTTCCGTTCGGCGTCTGCCACAGGTACAGGCGATTGCTGCTCAGGTTTTTCATCAGCACGCAGGCATGTGAAGCGCCGTATACGTGAATGAATGCCGTAAGTGTGGCTTGCATGCTGCCGGAGAGGCCAGCGTTGGCCTGCACGGAGAGAAGAACACGGTTAATGAGCGCGCTCTCCGCTCGCCGTTCTTTCTCGTTCTCGGCAAGATAGCCAATCATGAATCCGAGCGCGATCAGGTAAGAGCATCGGATGATGAGGTGTTTTACGTCGAATTGTCCTTCAAGCGCGAGCTGCTGCAAGGCCGGAGGCCCGTCGCTGAGCAGCAACGCTTCTAAATTGAGCAGGCCAACCCCGGCGAGCGCTGTCGCCACGCATTCGTAGAAACCCCAGCGGAAACCTGCCGCAACCAGGGCGAACACAAAGTAGGTGACGAATGGACTGTTGGGACCTTCGGTGAAAAGCGTGATCAGGAGGGGCCAGAGAACATCAAGACCGTGCAAGCCCAAAATTGCCCGAGGCCCAACGGAGCGATAGCGCAACCATACGACGACTCCCAGGCTGTACAGGACCCAAAAGATGAGCAGCACGTGGGCAAGCCTGGCGTAACCAGGCGGGTCGGGAGCGTCGACGAGGACGGCAACGAAGGAGAGCAGCGCCAGGAAGGCGCGCGCGACACCTAGAAAGCCTTCGACCGCATCGCGTTCGGCTTGATGCAGCGGAGAGTGGAGTCGCTTGAGGAAACGTTTTGATTTGGGCCAGCGCACGAATCCGGAAATCCTGAAATGAACCGGTGGGAGATTATTCCCCAAACTCGCTGGAACCGCAACCTTCGTGCATCGCACAGGCCCAAAAGCGGCAGTAGCCGCCGCATCCCTGTGTTGCTGAAGCGACGACAGTCACGGGCGCGTGTGACTACGCTCACTGAATGCATCGTGAAGCAGACCTACGCTGGTAGTGCCGAAAATGGCCTTCCGCGACAGCAAAGGCCATGTGCCGTTGGCTTCGCGAAACCATCTTCGGTGAGCAGCCAAGGGCTTCCTCAACCTCCCGGACTCCGGCCAGACTTGGATGCTTCAGCAGGAGGGTAGTATGCGGCCAAACCGGCAAGCCCAGCACGACAGTGCGATAACAGCCCGTGAGATCCCGCGCTTCCGCTCTTCCCACCCCTGCTCGAAAGGAGAAGAGAATCATGAAACGACAGCGCTTTTTGACAGCTTCGTTCGTCACTGCTCTATTCGCGGTCCTGCTGGCGCCAATGCTGTGGGCCCAAAAACCAGCGGGCACGACTGGCCCCAAGTATGACCTTACGACGGAAACAAAATTGAAAGGAACGGTTGAAGAGGTGAAACTCGTGCCAGGTTCGGCGGAGGGCACCCATCTGCTGGTAAAATCCGGCGCCGGCGTTATGCTTGTCCACGTTGCGCCAGAGAAGTTCCTGCAAGAGCTGGAAGTCGCCTTCAAGACAGGCGACCAGGTTCAGGTCATGGGCTCGAAGCTGAAGATCGACGGAGTCGATGAGGTGCTCGCGAGAGAAATTGCGATAGGCGCGAACACGCTCATCTTGCGCGACAGGAAGGGAACGCCTGTGTGGCAAGGCTGGGAGCCGGAGAAGCGATAGCGTAGTCCGCCAGCAGCACTCTGGCCTAACGCGATTCTCTGGACCGCGCTAGCAGGCGTCTATAGCGCTTGCAAGGAGATGCCATGGAGAACAGGTATGAGTACAGGGCCACGGCCTACTGGGTCTTAGCGCAACGAGGCATCGTCTCTGCCGAAGACGTGCCACAGGCTATCGAGTTTTCCTCGCCTCCCGAGTTCGGCGGCGAAGGGAATATGTGGACGCCCGAACACTTTCTGCTCTCGGCAATCGCATCATGCTATCTGTCAACGTTTCGCGCAATTGCCGAGCATTCGAAATTCGATACCGTTTCGCTCGACGTCTCGGTGCAGGGTGTATTAGAGAAAGAGCCGGGCGGGTACCGCTTCACGAATGTACGTATCCAGCCGGTGTTGACGGTCATGCATGAGGACGAGAAAGAACGCGGGCTCAAGCTGCTGGAGAAAGCGGAGCGCGCTTGTTTGGTATCGCGTTCACTGAACAGCACAGTCAGGCTGCAACCGAAGATTCAAGTAACTACCGCTGTGTAAGAGGGAACTTAGCAGTTGAAGGCCTTGTGTCAGCGAAAGGAAGGCAGCCGCGATGGGCTGCCTTTCTTGCATTTGCGACACTCGGTTCACCGCCTGCGCTCTTTGCCATCAGGCGGGACGACGACTGGACCGCGGCGCAGGGGAACAATCGCATCGGAGGTGTGCATCTGTGCGGCGGCGCGAGCTGCAACCTCCTGCTGCACGTAGCGCACGAACTCCTGCATCTGTCCCTGCATCTGCTCCATACGCTCTCGCATATTGAGAATGATGGCAATTCCCGCGATGTTCACACCGAGGTCGCGCGCCAGCGACAGGATGAACTCCAGCCGCTTCAGGTCTTCCTCTGTGTAGAGACGAGTATTGCCTTCGCTGCGCGACGGCTTCAGAAGGCCCTCTCGTTCGTACAGCCGGAGCGTCTGCGGATGGATGTCGTACATCTCCGCGACGACCGAGATCATGTATGCGCCTTTGCCTTTTCGCTTCGTCATAAGAGTTGCTCAGTTGCCCAGTCCGTCCGTTCAGGTGCCGTCCCTGCGGGACTGTTCTCTTTCTCGCGTTGACCCAGCACTCACGTGCTGGGCTCAGGGCTGCTGCCCGTTAGGAGGGCTTTTCTGCTCGCGCAAGTTGGCCAGCTGCACTAGGCTCCGCTTCCCTCGCCAGCTTGAAATTGTCTTCCTGAGCGAGGGCGCAAGCCCGAGTCGAAGGATCCCTTTTGCCAGCTTGACTCTTCTGACATCCTTCTTACACGTTTCTGAATAACTCCGTCCTCGGGTCTTCCGGATTCAGCTTCTGCAATTCGCGCAGTATCTCCTTCGACTTCTCATCGTGTACCTGTGGGACCACGACCTTGATGGTGACAATCTGGTCACCCGTCTTGCCCTGTAGAGTTGGCGACTTCACGCCTTTTTCGCGCATGCGGAGTTTTTGGCCGCTCTGCGTGCCCGGCGGAATCCGCAATTGTGCGCGTCCGTCGATGGTGGGCACTTCGGCCTTAGCGCCCAGCGCAGCTTCGGTCACGGTGACCGGTACAGTGATGTGAATGTCATCGCCGTCGCGATGGAAAACCGGGTGCGGCTCTATCTTGACGATCAGGTAGAGGTCTCCGGGTTGCCCGCCGCGCGGCCCGGGATTGCCGCGTCCAGCAAGCCGTATGCGTTGGCCGTCGCGGGTTCCGGGCTTCAGATTGACCCGGATTGTATCGGTGCGCATGGAGCCGCGTGCGTCTGGTCGCTGAATGTTAAAGCTCAGTTCGCGTCCGCGAATAGCGTCCCAGAAACTGACGGGTACCTGGTACTCAAGATCGCTGCCGGGCGTGGGGCCCTGCGGTTCCGTCGTGAAGCCTCCACCGCTGAAGATGCTGGAGAAGATATCGCGAAAGCCCCTGCCTCCGCCTCCGCCGGCCTGTCCGGCCTGACTGAAGTCGAAGTTCTCAAAGTCGATTGGGATGTCCTGATGTTGAGTACGGCGACCAGCGCCGTACGGGCCTCCGCCCGGAAAGCCACCGAACCCGCCCGCGCCAAATCCCGGACCGCTGTTGGCGTTGCCGCCACCCGCGCGTGCGTAAGCCTCAGCCGTGGCCGGGTCGATATTGTCGGAGTAGAAGCCGACCTGGTCGTAGATCTTGCGCTTTTTCGGGTCGCTGAGAACGTCATTGGCCTCGGATATCTGCTTGAACTTTTCTTCCGCCTGCTTGTTACCCGGGTTCACGTCCGGGTGATACTTGCGCGCAAGCTTTCGGAACGCCTTCCGTATCTCATCCGAGGAGGCGTCCTTCTTGACGCCGAGCATCGCGTAATAATCTTTGTTGGTCTGCGTCGTTGCCATTGATCGGTTCTCGGGTTCAGTGCCGCCGAACGCCAATCAAGGCGATCCGACGCGTACGTATTTTGCACATTAGTTCTTACAATCAGTTCTTACACGTCAGTAATTCTTACGAATCAGTGCGCACAGAATTAATTGATGATTGTGCCCTGTTCTTCATCGGCGAAAATCATTGGGCCAAAGAACGGAGCCGTATCGGCGTCCACCACCGGTACCTGCTTAAATCCCTGCTTTGTTGGAGACAAGAGATACCACTTGTCATCGTCCGGAACAAAGTTCAAAAAGTATGTCGTACCGTTTACCTCGAATTGCACTACGTTTACCTCACCTGCCAGACCCGTTTTCGGACCCAGCACAGGGTTGACCCCCGCCCGTAATCACCGCGGCATTATGCGCGGAAGGGGCACCGTCGGGCGCCCCTCCGTGGATAGCCGATGTTGACTGGTGACGTGAGCCGACTGTCTTGAGCTGCCCACTGGCAACTGGCCACCGGCACCTGCCCTTAGTTCTTCTTTTCGTCCACGTCAACGTACTCGGCGTCGATCACGCCCTCGTCTTTCTTCGCGCCGCCGGCAGCGCCGGAGGCGTCGGCCTGGGCTGCGCCGGCAGCGCCGGAAGCGCCCGCCGGTTCACCCTGCGGAGCTGCCTGCTTGTACATGGCTTCCGCAAGCTTGTGCGAGGCCTGTTGCAAGCGATCGCGCGCCGTATTCATGGCGCTGAGTTCGCCGCCTTCCAGTGCCTTCTTGGCGTCAGCGATTGCGTTCTCAACGTCGCCGCGTTCGGAGCCGGAAATCTTGTCGCCATTCTCGCGCAGCATCTTTTCGATCTGGTACACCATGCCGTCGAGCTGATTGCGGGTCTCTATCTCTTCGCGCTTCGTCTTGTCTTCTGCCGCGTGCGCTTCGGCTTCCTTGGCCATCTTGTCGACTTCGTCCTTGGAAAGCCCGGAAGACGACGTAATCGTGATCTTCTGGTCTTTGTTCGTGGCGGTGTCCTTGGCCATGACGTTGAGGATTCCGTTCGCGTCGATGTCGAAAGTGACTTCGATCTGCGGTACGCCGCGCGGCGCCATCGGAATGCCCGTCAGGTGGAACTTGCCGAGCGTCCGATTTTGAGCGGCCATGGGGCGCTCACCCTGCAACACGTTGATCTCGACCGAGTTCTGGTTATCGGCCGCGGTGGAGAAGATTTCGGTCTTCTTCGTTGGAATCGTGGTGTTGCGCGGGATCATCGGCGTAGCCACGCCACCCAGCGTTTCGATAGCGAGCGTCAGTGGAGTAACGTCCAGCAGCAGCAGATCCTTCACCTCGCCGCCGAGCACACCGCCCTGTAGCGCCGCGCCGATTGCGACAACCTCGTCCGGGTTCACGCCACGGTGAGGTTCCTTGCCGAAGAGATCCTTTACCAACTTCTGGATTACCGGCATGCGCGTCTGCCCGCCAACAAGGACAACCTCATCGATCTTGTCGGGCGTGACGCCTGCGTCTTTGAGTGCCTGCCTGCAGGGAGCCATGGAGCGCTCAACGATGTCTCGCACCATCTCTTCCAGCTTGGAGCGCGTGAGACGCTTCACCAAATGCTTCGGCCCGGTTGCGTCGGCCGTAATAAACGGCAAATTGATCTCGGTTTCCATCGTGGTGGAGAGCTCGATCTTGGCACGCTCTGCGGCGTCGCGCAGACGCTGCAATGCCATTTCGTTACCCTTGCCGCGAAGGTCCAGCCCTTCGTCCTTTTTGAACTCTTCCACGAGCCAATCGACGATTCGCTGGTCGATGTTGTCACCGCCAAGGTGCGTGTCGCCATTCGTGGACTTCACTTCGATTACGCCTTCGCCAACTTCAAGAATCGAGATGTCGAAGGTTCCACCGCCGAAGTCGTACACGGCGATGGTCTCATCCTTCTTCTTGTCCAGACCGTAGGCGAGCGCGGCTGCGGTAGGCTCGTTGATGATGCGCTTGACATCGAGTCCGGCAATGCGTCCGGCGTCCTTCGTGGCCTGTCGCTGCGCGTCGTTGAAGTACGCGGGCACGGTGATGACAGCTTCCGAGACGGGTTGGCCAAGGTAGTCTTCCGCCGACTTCTTCAGTTTTTGCAGAATCATGGCCGAAACCTGCGGAGGCGTGTGCTCCTTTCCCTGCGCGACAATGGCCACGTGATCGCCCGATTGCACGACCTTGTAGGGCACCATCTTCATTTCTTCGCTAACTTCGTCAAATCGGCGGCCCATAAACCGCTTGATCGAATAAACCGTGTTTTCGGGATTGGTGATGGCCTGGCGCTTGGCAACCTGGCCGACTAGGCGTTCGCCGGACTTCGTGAATCCAACGACAGAAGGGGTAGTGCGGCCACCCTCCTCGTTGGGGATAACCTTGGATTCGCCGCCTTCCATGACAGCTACGACCGAGTTGGTGGTGCCAAGGTCAATACCGATAATCTTTCCCATTGAACCTGCCTCCTGCGTTGAATACCAAATAAAGCTTTGCTGCTTAACAACTTACAATCCAGCTTAGCCTTAACTACGCGATTATAATAGAAATTGAGTGCATTGCTGTCAACGTTTTAGATGCGATTTTACAGGCTAGGATGCAGATATCTGGGACATGTGGCGCCGGACGGGGTTGTTGCTGGGCAGGGCGGCTCAGTCGTAGCGTTCGTAAACGATCTGCTTCCGATCCCAGCCAAGCTCGTCTTTCAGCATGGCGCGATTCGCGGACACCATATCATTGAGTCCGCAGATGTAGGCTTCCATATCCTTGCTGCCATCCACAATCTCGCGCACGTGGTGCTGCACGTACCCGCGCGCGCCGGCCCATGCGTCATCCCCTCGGCTCAGCGTAACGATGTAGTGGAAGTTGGGATTCGCGGCCGCGATCTGTTCGAATTCTTCGCGATAGTAGATGTCATCAGCGTAGCGGGTGCCGTAAACGAGCCAGAAATGGTGTCCATGGTGACGCGAGGGATCCGCAAAGAGCCACTGCACCATGCCACGGAAGGGTGCGATTCCGGTGCCGGTTGCAATGAAAACTGCGTCACGGCGGGGTTCGCGCAGGACGAAGTGTCCGTGCGGGCCGTGAAGATGGACAGCGGTTCCCGGCGGCACGTCGCAAAGATAGTTGGACATGAAGCCTTCATCCACGCGGTTCAGGCAGAGGTCGAAGGTGTTGTCGTTCCGCGGAGGTGAAGCGAGGGAATACGCGCGCGTGATCTCTTTCCCGTCTGGCTTAGGCTCGCGCACGGAGATGAACTGTCCGGGTGCGAAGTCAAACCTTGTCAAAGCGGGGATTTCAAACTCGAGATGCTTTGTCTTTTCCGAGAGCTGGAGCGACAGCTTCAGCTTGGCGGTGATCAGTTCGCGTTCGACCAATGCTCAGTTCACTTTCCGGTGGTGTGCTTTCATTGTACAGGGCTGGAGCCAGCAATGAGAATGCCCGCTCTTTCGGATGAAGAATGAACCCGCCCGCCAGCGTGGGTACCGAAGATGCACAACGAGTTAAAGGCAGGGAAGTAGAGCGTTTCGAAACTAAGGGCAAACGAAAGCCGCGGGTTGTCGGGATAATGACTGACTTTAGTCAGCATCCATCCGTGTTATCCGCGGCTAGTACTACCTAGAGAGGCGAAATAGTGTCCTTAACTTCGGCCAGGCTAAATCTTTTAATTCGGAGCCAGCATGTGGAGCGAAACGTGCCATATTCTAACTCTCGCGCGGCATCCGTCTTCAGGAACTCTCAAGACGCCGAAAAAGTTTCATTAACTCGTCCCAAAAATACCCTTTCTACTTGCTCTCCTTAGCAACGGAACCCGGACACCAAGTACGACACCCGGCGCGGGGCATTAAGCAGGAATGAAGGCGGTAGTGGCGCTGCGCGATTCCCATTCCAGAATAGTGAAATACAAGCCCTGTTCGCGCTCGCTACCTAGCTCTGGACTTCCTCGACCCAGAGGAAGGCTTTGAATTGGCCGCCGTTAATCGCGATACTCTGGATTTTCCTTCGGCCCAGGCGTACAGTCTCGGCTTGATTTTCAATCTTGGCATGTCTCCTTTTGCACGGCTCGATCCCCGGATTTAGCCGCTCTGACTTTCTTCTCAGTTCTTGCTTGTATCGCAGGTGTTAGGCCGCGCTCCCCAGCCGCGTTTTGGTGTGTGCGAAGTTCTTTGCGGAAGAAGCGCTCGTGAAAGCGAGTCTGTTTGGCACGGATATTGTTAGGGACAAAGATGATTCAGAAGGACTTGCAGAGTTCATAAGACGTTGAGAACCGACGAGGTCCTGCGCGGATCGGTTCCGAAGACGTTTCGAGTCTACGAAGCAAACGGCACGAGCGTGCTGGATTTCAATGGAAGCAAGGTCGCAAGTATCTTCTGTTCATATCCTTTTCGAAAGAAGACGGCGGCTGGGTACTGTAGGCAGGGGAAACTCGGGGCCACTGAACGAACGCACCCAGTCTTAAATCAAGTTGTTGCGGTCGGGAACGATCGTAGCGGTTTCGGTGTCATTCATGGCGCCATCAACACAAACATCGGAACATCGGGATCTCCTCGCGTTCGGGTCGAAGCCGCACGTACGCATTCACGTTACGCTACCCAGACCGATTCTGCTGGCCGGATCAGAATTCGAGTGCCACACGGAGCTCATCGCCTTTTCAAAGGATGGCAGTTCGAAACGCATTTCTAAGTTACGGAGTCGCAAGCCGTTTGAATGCCGCAAGCGGGGGATGTGTGCGAGTCCGACTGACCGGCATGAACACGTCGCAGTCCACCGAAGGAGAGCCGCGCGAACGATGTACCGATAGAGAGCGATAATACGGACACAATCTGAAGGATGGCCTCCGCGAGATTATCCGCAACCGCAGACGATAAATTCCGCTGCCCCCGCAGAGATTGCCCGAAAGAAGGGTCATTGCTGTTGAGAAATGCACCCGCCATTTTTGTGTTCATTAGTTGAGAGTTCCCGTCGTACACTAATTCGCCGCTTTCTGAGTACCCCCAACTCGAATCTGGTCGCAAGGCCTACTGGAGCGGCGTCGTTGAATTCACCATGTACCGGGCGGTCTCAATGCAAAGCAGAAAGCTCTCTTACTTTCTGTCGTATCTTCTTATGACTCTGTTCTTTGTGTCCTGCGGTGGCGGCGGTGGCTCGCAATCAGGGTCCCCCTCGGATCCGTCGAACACCGCCCCGCAGATTTCCTCCTTATCACCTATGTCCGTAATCGCCGGCTCGAGTGCGACAACGCTGACGATCAACGGCAGTGGCTTCATAGCGGCATCGACCGTTCAGTGGAATTCGGCGTCTCACGCTTCAACACTCGTGAGTGCAAACCAGATCAATGTTTCACTAACTGAGGCAGATACAGCGACGGCTGCGACGGTTCAGGTGAAAGTCACGAACCCGGCGCCGGGAGGCGGCACCGCCTCTGCATCATTCACGATCAACAACCCGGTACCGACCGTTTCCGCCATTACTCCGACCACGGCGAACGCAGGCCAGCCGGACACGACTGTCACCATCACCGGGACGGGTTTCAATGCTTCGTCGGTTGTAAATGTGAATGGCGCGAGCCGTGTGACGACATTTGTCAATTCAACGCAATTGAAGGCGACACTACCCACCACTGACTTCTCCGGTTCTGGCACACTTCAGATAATTGTTACGAATCCCGCTCCCGGCGGCGGGACTTCCGTCGCGTCATCCGCAACGACAGTAACGGTGAACAATCCCGTCCCGGTCTTGCAATCCATATCCCAGGGCAGTGTGAGTGCTGGCACGCCTGCTACGCTGACCGTGACAGGAACGGGATTTGCTGCGAACTCCGTAGTGCAAGTAAATGGCGCACCAAGGGCGACAACTTACGTCGGCGCGACGCAGCTTCGGTTCGCGACGACCGCGGCCGATGTCGCCGCGATTGCAACACTGCAGATATCAGTAATGAATCCTGCTCCCGGCGGCGGCACTACGACCGAATTGCCTGTTGCGGTCGTCTATCCAGTGCCGACGATCTCCTCACTTAACCCGCCAGCTGCAACGGCAGGAGCGGGTTCGTTCGTACTGTCCGTCCAAGGATCAGGCTTCTTTCCGACATCGACGGTGCAGTGGAATGGTGTCGCGAAGCCGACTCAATACGTCAGCGCGACGAAATTGACCGTGCCCATCATGCCCGCCGACATAGCCACTACTGGAACAGCGCAAGTGACGGTGATGAGTCCGGCCCCCGGCGGAGGGACTTCCACGCCGGTGAACTTCAGAATCGACAACATCGCGATCACCGATATCCACCCACAGAATTTGTACGTAGGATCTCGCGACACGCTCATTGACATCTACGGTGGAAATTTCCAGCAGGGGTGCGTCGCCCAGTGGAATGGTGCGGCGCTCGTTACTACGTTCGGAACCTCAACGCACATCCAGGCGGCGGTTCCGGCCTCGTCATTAACGCAGTTGGGAACCGGACAGGTGACAGTCGCGAACCCGGACGGCGTGACTTCTGCTGCGGTTGCAATCGGTGTGATCGCGAACCCGGTGCTGGTGCTTTCCTCCCTGTCTCCGCGCGCGGCTCCAGCAGGTTCAGCGAGTATCGATCTGACACTTATGGGTACCGGCTTTACCAATGCTTCAACGGCTTACTGGGATTCAAAGCCGTTACCGACGACATTGAGCAGCGGCCAGCTTCGCGCGACTTTAAGCGCGGCTCTGCTTCAAAAGCTCGGGACTTACAACGTCACGGTGACGAATCCGGGTCCGGGCGGAGGCGGCACATCATCTGCACTCGTCTTCTCGACGTACTTGCCGCTACCGTCCAACGATCTCGTCTATAGCGCGTGGTCGAAGCTGCTGTATGCTTCGGTGCCGAGTACTGCGGGAAGCTTGGGCAACAGTATCGTGGGCGTCGATCCGGTGACCGGCAATGTGATGAACTCCGTCTATGTCGGCAGTGAGCCCAATAAACTCGCTCTTTCGAGCGACGGTAAGGTTCTGTGGGTCGGCATCAACGGGGCGGGCGCAGTTCGCAAAGTCGACCTGGTCACCATGACCGCGGGCATCCAGTTCGGACTTGGAGGTGGGCAAGGAGTATACAACCCGCCTGCGACGGCGCTGGACTTGGCAGTAATGCCTGGTTCTCCCGAGGCTGTGGCCGTTTACACTCAGGCATTTCCGAACGCGACTATCAGGATTTTCGATTCAGGCGTCGCACGCGCGAATGCGTATACCGGCGGCGGTTATCTCGCGTTCAATTCGATGGGCAACAAGCTTTACACAATGGCTTCCCCGAGCGGGTGGGGCTCAGGATACGCCGTACTGACGATCGACTCGAGTGGCATTGCAAGCTCTACTGTAGTTGGTCAGAGTGTCACCACTAACGGTCTGAAGTACGACAATGGCCGCGTATATACAAGCAACGGCACCATGCTGGACGCCGAAACCGGATCGTTGGTTTCAACCTTCTATTCGCAACCTAACTCCGTCGCGAGTGGAGCAGTCGCGCCGGATTCGACGATCGGGAAAGCTTTCATCGTCACTTCCAGCTACTCGAGTTCCAGCGAGGTACTTGCATTTGATACAAACGCGTTCGTGAAGACAGGCTCGATTCCGGTTACCGGACTGGACACTTCCGTGAACCCACGTGCCCTGGTCAGATGGGGACAGCAGGGGCTGGCGTTCCGTACCAAGTCGCAGATCTACGTACTGCAGTCGAACATCGTTAAGGACACGAGTGCAACGCTGGCCGATGTTGCCGTCACGCTTAGCGCTCCAGCCTCTGCAGCGACAGGTGCAAGCCTCACCTACACGGCAACGGTCACGAACAATGGACCAAACGCCGCAAACAACATTGACTTGATCACTAGCTTGCCTGCGGAAGTCACGGTTTTATCTGCAACTCCAGCGCAAGGCACTTGCTCGGTCGGCGTAGTGTCACGCTGCAACCTTGGCAGCGTCGCCGCTAACTCGAATGTTCAGGTGCAACTGGCGGTGATACCAAATGCGGCCGGCAGCTTGGCTGCATCCACGACCGTGAGTGCAACCGAAGGGGATCCAACGCCTGCAAACAACTCGGCGACTACGTCGGTGACAGCTACAGGTAACCCCTATTACCCCGTGCCCCTGATTGCGTCAATCTCCCCGAAGATGGTGGCGGTCGGCGCAGATACATTCACGCTAACCGTGAATGGCGGCGGCTTCAACATGGCCAGCACGGTGCAGTGGAACGGAAACGCGCTGCCAACAACGTTCACTGACGGAAGTACGCTCACAGCGACGGTTGACAGTTCGCACATTACCAATCTCGGTTATGCGTGGATATCAGTCTCTTCGCCCTCGCCTGGTGGAGGTACGTCGGCGAGCATTCCGCTCATGATTTACAGGCAGATCAATCTCGATGCGAACCAGATCACGTATGAGCCGTTCCGACGCAAGATCTACGTGAGCGTTCCGAGCACCGCGACGCAGGTGACGGGCAACAGTATCGTCTCAATCGACCCTGCCACCGGGGCGCTCTCTAATCCGGTCAACATAGGCAGTCAACCGAACCAACTGGCGCTCTCCGACGACGGCAACTACTTGTTTGTCGGATTGGATGGAAGCAATTCGATTGCGCGATTTAACCTAGCAACGAACACGACGGATTTCAGCTTCTCGCTTGGCAGTAGCAGTTACGGTGACACCTACAAGCCGAGGACCTTCGCCGTCGCCCCTGGTAACGCCAACCTCCTAGCAGTCGATACAGGATCCTGGACGGGTATCGGGATCTATGACATCAGCGGTTCGACGGCCACGCATCGTGCGATCTTCACCGGACCGTATACAGGTTCGTCAGTCGCATTCGGCGACAGTACGCATCTCTACTCCTATGACTCGGATACCTCTGGTGCCGAGTTCTCACGCTGGACTGTTGGCGCCAGTGGGTTAGCCACTCTGGACAATTCCACTTTGAACGGCATAGGAGGATTCAGCGGTTCGTTCAAACTTTCACGTGGACTCGTCTTTGGTGGAGGCGGAGGTGTTGCGGATCCGTCCACGACGCCACCATCCATGTTGGGCCAGTTCTCTGCTTTCGGGTCGGTTGCACCGGATGCATGGCTCGGTCGCAGCTTCTTCTTGGGCTGCCCCCAGAGTGTTAACTATTACTGCTCATCGAACAACACGCTTCTTGCTTTCGATCAGCGCACGTTCCGGCAGACAGATTCCGTAACGGTCCCGACGACTCAGAGTGGAAAGAATCTGATCAGGTGGGGGAGCGATGGACTGGCCTTCACGGCTCAGAGTTCATCCGGGTCGGCGGGAACTGGCGAATTGTTCATACTGCGTGGGCCATTCGTCATCCCACAAATTGGAGTCGCGAATGGCATTCCGAACGTCGCTTCGGTGACGCCGAGCCAATTGGCTGCAGGTAGCAGAAATCTGTACCTCACGGTAACTGGCACAGGTTTTGTTGCCGGAGCGTTTGCCCGTTGGAACGGTTCCGACCGCACAACGTACTTCGTCGATGCAACACATCTGAGTGTCGCAATTCCAGCAACGGATCTCGCATCCGCTGGAACGGCGAGCATAACCGTGATCAATCCGGGTTCGGCAGTGGCGTCTGCGCCAGTGTCGTTCACGATCTCACAGTAGCGGTGCTATCGTTGCGCCCGGGCAGAACAACGCCCGGGCTTTCTCTTGCACCCAGCATATCTTCATGGATGCGGTCTCTGGCACCGTGCCCAATATCCTATAGCTAGCCTCCGAACTCGGTAATGATGAGACCCATTTCGGGATACCGAAACGAAAGCCCTGTTCTCGCTCGCTATCGTAGACTTCTTCGTCGGTAGGATGGGACGAAGGCTGCTGATCGAGCGTCGGGGCCACTTTCGCTAGGATTTGCGGTGGGGCGACCAGTTTATCCAACAAGTCAAAACATGTGAAGAGTGGAAGCCAGCAAGCCCGCTCGAATTGAACTCACGATTGCGTCCGCAATACTTTACTTCGAAGTATCAAGCGGATTCGGGATCGAGGAGAGTGGATCGCTGCACGGGAGAGTTTCCGCCAATGTCTCGTCCAGGGCGGTCTCCCGCCGCTTTTGATCGATGGGAGTAATCGTGATCAACTCAACAGGATCCAGTGGGTCTTGCGTCCTTGCACTTGCACGTTCGCCGTGGGCCATCTTAATCACCCCATTTTGATTTCAGTTGTGCTCTTGCCATGCGATGGTATGGAGGAAGACCCTGTCCGCCCGGGCATCCGCCGCCAGCCGCCCAAAGGGTATGTCTCTCGGACGGCCTCGGCGTCGGGCGCAAGTTCGACACCGGCTGTCATTCCCAGCAGCGTCTGTACAGCCACAACCAGTTCTAACGTTGCGAGCGGACGACCCGGGCAAACGTGTATGCCGGTGCCATAAACCAAGTTATGCTGCGCGTGTTCCTCAGGCTGATAGGCATCTGGGTCGCCGAACACCGTCTCATCGCGATTAGCCGACGTCCAGTTCAGATAAACTCGCGTGCCAGGCTCGATCACGAATCCGTCCACACGGGCCTGGGCCTTGGTCACGCGACGGCTAACGAGGAACGGGTCGTCGATCCGCAACATCTCGTCGATTCCGGCCGCCACATCGGCAGGATGTGCCCGAAGCTCCTCCTGCACCTCGCGTTGCGTCGCAAGAAAATGCACGACGACACCAAGCGCCGCCGCTATGGAACCGAGGTCGCCCGCCGTCCAGTTGCGAAGGATCGACACGATGTCGGCATCCGGCAATGGACTTCCATTAACGGCGATACCGAGCAATTCGGTCGTAGGATCCTTCGGAGCGGCACTGCCCATCTGCCGCCGGCGTTGCACCTGTGCCGCAACAATCTCGTCGAAGGCGGTGGCGATGGCGGTCGTTCGTGACCGGTCGGCGGAACGGGTCGCAGAATAGTTCTCAGCCATCCATGCGAGAAGTTGGTCTTCGATTCCCTGCCATCCCAGCCAGTCGGCCTGTCCGCGTACGGCAAGCGGGTACCCAATCTCACTAACGGCATCCAACGTAGTGCCACGCGCTAGAGCGGCAACGATTTCCTGAGCGATTCTCTGGACGCGCGGTTCGATTGCTTCCATGCGCTCGGGCGTGAAGAAAGAGTCGATGGCCTCCCGAAACGCGGTGTGCTCAGGCTGGTTTAGGGAGTTCGGCACCATGCGATGGACCGACACCGCCGAGGAGAACGTGTCCGCGTCGTTCGCCGCCGCGACCACGTCGCCATGTCTGAATATCGTGACGCCACGCGGCGACCTGGCCACCGGACACGCGGCGCGCCAACCTTATTCGAGAGCAGTGTTCCTGAAACAAGAGCACTCCACGATTGTCTCAGAGATCCTGAATTTCAGGATCGTGTCCGAATTGATTTCATGCCCTCAGTTGAGCGAAAGGTAAGCGAAAAAGGCGTGATGATTGACGGAGTCCAGTATCATCACCCATTCTGGATGCTTATGCGTCCGCGGCAGCTAAAGTATCAGGAGGTGAGAAGTCTGCGACGGTGACGTTACGGAGGGATCCCGATGACGTGAGAAGAGTGTGGGTAGGTGAACCGGAACCGGGCGATTACGCGCTGCTCACATGCCGAATCAATCTCAAAGAAACAATTACCGTCAGGCAGCTCAAAGCATTTAGAAGGCAATTTAGAGAGCGCGCACTAGACGTAATGAAACCTCGGAAGAGAACAGAGGTCTTCGAGGCGCTAAAGGTACTAGACACGCGTCGAGCCAGGTTAAAAACGAAAGACTCTGAACCGAAGAGGAGTGGATCCTAGTACTTCCCCCGGAGAAAGTTCTCGGGGGAGCGTGTTCAGTTTCTGCGAAGAGACAAAATATTCCGACGTTTGTCGCCGCTAAGTATGTATCTGGGCTGAATCCCAACATGTATCATCAGCGACACATTCGCACCCACTACATAGTCTTAATACCCACAGCTGGGCGAATCATGCGCCGGGTTATCGCAACTTCAGCCACAACTTTGCCCGGTTAATGCCTTCGCGACGGCAGGATGGGTTTCCCAATCAGGTTTAACAGTCGCTTTCTTAAGCAGCATCCTAAGGCTCAAGCCTTGGAAATTGCTCGCGCGATCGCGAAATAAGCCAGATCAACTTTCGAGCTGCTCTTTCCGGCCGCGTCTCAATTGCTCCATCAATCTCGGCCTTGGAGACTTCTTGGGAAATCGACAGCGAGACCCTTCATTTGTCGACCGAAGAAGTCTATTGAAACGCCCCAGTCCGACCTTCCCATTCGATCTTTGTATCTCCCGCAAACGCTATAGAACCACTCACCTGGATGAGGTGGCTGAGGTGGCGGAAAGTGTCCAAGCACTACTGAACTCCCGGCATACGATGGGATGGGTAATGACCATTAGGCGCGGGAGGGAAGCAATGCGTTGCCCGGAACCGAGGAAGAACTACCGCACCGATCTCCAAACCAGAATGGTTGGGCGTGGCAGCACCCCATAGGGACCAAAGCAAGCGGTCAATGTGCTGTGATTATGCTGCAATGTTCGTACGTGAGTTGGGGATTTGCGACGCATGGAAGCTTGCTCGAAAAACACTTGCCGGATCTGGGCGGGTGTGCTGCCCGCCGAGTTGTGTCTGTGTCTGTTCGTGATTGTAGCGCCAGATTACCACCGAGACTGATTCTCCGCGTAAACCACCCTTCCGCGATGCGCTTTTGTACCCTGCCCATTAGAGCGCCGAGCGCTTTCTCGATGTGGTCAGGACATTGCTGGCGCGCAAGAAGCAGAACAACCCCGTCGAGTTTCATGGCCGCATCGTTGATAAGGAAACATTGGTGAAGAACAGCAGTGTGAATCGGATAAGAAAACTCTCTGCCAATCCCAGCCAAGAAGTTTATGAAGCTAAGTCTCGGACCGGGAACTGAAATCATTCTGATAACTTGCACGGTAGCTTCATGAGAATAGTCGTCTATTGCGCTCCATATCACACCTCGAGGTGGTTGGTGCAAGTCGAGGTGGACCAACTGAACTGGATAGTGAGTTTCCAAATTGTATGGCAGACTGTTCACGAACGGTACCCCTTGAAAAGTTCTCTTCACTAGGAATGTCGGAACATTAACAACGGGTGGTCTGTGTCGTACCCTCGTCGAATGCTATCGGCCGTCTCAGAATATTTCGTATGACGACAGAGTTGTCAGTACATGCGATGACGAGAAATAACGCACGCAAGGAGCCTTGGCTCGCTGGTTTCTGGCGGCATGTCATCTGTCCGCGCCAGCCAGAAAGCCACGGCTTCACTGATGATTCTGCCAGACTCGGAACGCAACTCATCGCTGTCTCGAGACCTCTGCGTTGCAGACTGGCCAATCAAGGTCGAACTCAACTGGACAAGGGCTCGAATTGAGATTTGGACAAAGATAGCCACATTACGTGAATCTCTGTATACCTGTTACAGAGTCACCAAACAGTCGACGATGCATTGGTCGAAAGGCTACCTGCGAGTCTTTCGGGCCATCTTCGATAAATCCAAACATCTTGAGCATTACAAAATGATGATGGGCGACGACTACGTTGAACCGGAGGCCGCAAAGGGCGCCGTCGCAGGGGGTAAAAGCAGCAGTCGAAAACTGAGGTAGATTGCAACGAGAACCGGCCAAAGCTGGCGTGGTGAGGACACAAATTGCCATTGTCTAAGATTGCATTTATCAAGCGTGAACACGAAAAAATCACCAAATACATAATGGGTGACCGGTTCGATCAAGACCTGTTCAATGCGGTCAATGGCTACATCGACGGCGCCAAAGGACCTGATCATCGAGAGCAGCAGGGGCACAATGAAGAAGCAGAGCAGTACATAAAAAATACTTGGGGCGACAAGGGTGTCGAGATTTTCAGGTTCACATCCTTTCCGTGACTGGCTCCATGACGATCTAGGGCCTGTTGTGAATGACGTCTACCGCAGACTGAGATCGGGGGATTTCGAACCGCCCTACTACAATGCGGATTCCCGCGACAGTCGCCCGCAGTTCCCAACACCGAATTCCCCCACCAAAGGGTGTACGAACTGCGGATCTCCCGACATTGATGTAGATGGCACGTGGTTCAGACCGATATGCATGCAGTGCCGGACTATTCGGAATCTGGAACCCTGTGTGCAATGCTACAACCTATTCGCGAAGCAAGATCGTGTTGAATCGTCTGACAATCCAGGTAAGTATCTTTGCCCCGTGTGTGCGGTTAATGATCATGCAAAATAAGAAGCAGAAGTTGGAGTTGACGTGATTGGTAAGGAGACCCGGCCGAAGTTGGAGCCTCGCATTTGGAGGACCCAGAGAAGACCGACCACGCCAAACAGCGCGTGGCGAAGAACGACATATTCGACAACCGGATGCTCTTCGGCGCCAACCTGCTCGTATTTTGGGCTCTGGCGCAGGAGTTCCCGTGAGAAGGCCACTAGGCCTAGACCAGCGATCTAAGAAAGGTTGGAGGAAGGATGGCTAGTAGCCAACTTTGATTGCCAGTACCCGAGATAGTTTGTCGGGTTCAGCAGTTAAGGAAACTATTCGAAAGTTAAGAAAACTATTCAAGAGTTAAGCACACTATTCGGACTCTCCACTACCAGCTAATATTTTCCCGCACCGTGCTATTCCACGGTCACCGACTTCGCCAGGTTGCGCGGTTGATCCACGTCGCATCCGCGGCGCACTGCGATGTGATAGGCCAGCAGTTGCAGCGGCACGATTTCCAGGATGGGCAATAACAGCTCCGGCGCTTGCGGCACGTAGATCACGTGGTCTGCCGAGTCGCGTATCTCTTCATCGCCTTCGGTTGCGATTGCGATGACGCGCCCGGAGCGAGCCTTCACTTCCTTGAGATTTGAAATCGTCTTCTCGTAGCGCAAGACAGAGTTCGGATCGTTCTCGTCCTTGGTCGCGAGGATGACGACCGGAAGGTTCTCGTCGATCAGCGCGTTGGGGCCGTGCTTCATTTCGCCCGCGGGATAACCTTCGGCGTGAATGTAGGAGATTTCTTTCAGCTTGAGCGCGCCTTCAAGCGCGATCGGATAGTGAATGCCGCGTCCGAGGAACAGGAAGTCCTGGGCGCGACTGAACTCCTTCGCCAGATCTTCAAGGTCTTCCTCGCGCGTCAGCAGTGTTTCCAACTTGCCGGGGATAAGCGTGAGTTCCGCGATGTATTCGCGAGCCTGGTCCGCCGTGATAGTGCCGCGAACTTCGGCCAGGTAAAGCGCGAAGAGGAACAAAGCGGTGAGTTGGGCAGTGAACGCCTTGGACGATGCGACGCCGATTTCCGGGCCAGCGTGTGTGTAGATTGTGCCGGCGGCTTCGCGGGCGATCATTGCGCCAACGACGTTGCAGATCGCGAGCGTCTTGCAGCCCTTCGCCTTCGCTTCCCGCTGCGCAGCGATGGTGTCGGCGGTTTCGCCCGACTGGGTAATCAGCATCGCGATTTCATCGGGTCCGGTGATGGGGTCGCGATAGCGATACTCGCTGGCGTAGTCCACTTCCACGGGCACCTTTGCGAGGCGCTCGATCATGAACTTCCCGGCCAGCGCCGCATGCCAACTGGTTCCGCAGGCTGCTATTTGAATGTTGCGCACCTGCTTGAACTCGGCCTCGGTAATCTCCATTTCCTCGAGGAAAACTTTGCCGGACTCCTGCGATAGGCGGCCCAGCCAGGTATCACGCACGGCGCGCGGCTGCTCATAAATCTCCTTGAGCATGAAGTGCTTAAAGCCGCCCTTTTCCGCCATGATCGGGTCCCAGGTTATGTGCTGCACCTGGCGAGTGATCGACTTGCCGTCGAAATCGGTAAGCTGCACGCCTTCAGGCGTAATGACCGCGAGGTCGCCATCGCCGAGGAAAAACAGATCGCGCGTGTGATACAGGATCGCCGGTACGTCGGAGGCGACGAAGTACTCGTCTTTGCCAAGGCCGATGACAGCAGGAGGGCCATTGCGTGCCGCCACGATCTTGTTCGGGTCATCGACGAAGATGACCGCCAGTGCGAAGACGCCCGTTAGCTGACGGACGGTCTTGCGCACCGCTTCTTCGAGCGTGACCTTGTGATCGCCGTTGTCTGTGATGAGGTACTTCTCGACCAGGTGGGCGATAACTTCGGTGTCGGTTTCGGTCGAGAACTTGTGGCCTTCTTCGCGCAGCTTCTTCTTGAGCTGCATGTAGTTTTCGACGATGCCGTTGTGCACCACCACGATCTTGCCGCTGCAATCGCGGTGCGGATGCGCGTTCTCTTCCGTCGGACGCCCGTGCGTGGCCCAGCGTGTGTGGCCAATGCCATACGTGCCGTCGAGCGGCTTGAGGCGGATTACCTCTTCCAGGTTGCGGAGCTTTCCCTCTGCGCGGCGAATCTGTAGACCGGCGCCGTTCCCGGCGACGGCGATCCCGGCAGAGTCATAGCCGCGATATTCAAGCCGTTTCAGTCCATCGAGGATGACGGGGACGACGCGCTTCTTACCTACGTAACCAACAATTCCGCACACTTGGAACTCCCCCTGTTGCGTTCGTACCGGACGGCACGAACGCTTTGTTTCGGAGATTCGTGGGTAAGTACCCGCTTCATACCCGCTTCATTAGATTGCCCGTGGGGCCGTCCCGATTCTCAGGATTTTGCTCGTGGATTCGGCTACTCCTCAATCGTGTAGCGGAAATCCTCTATGACGGGGTTGGTGAGAACCTCGCGCGCAATGCGCTCGATCTCTGCTCGGGCCTTGTCGCGCTCGAGACTGCCGTCGAGGGTCAGTTCGAAGTACTTTCCCTGGCGGATGTCACCAACGCCCTTGTAGCCCATTTTCGTTAGCGCGCCCTGAATTGTCTTGCCCTGAGGGTCAAGCACGCTCTTCTTCAGCGAAACGTACACGTAAGCTTTCATGATGGTCGGAAAGCAGAATTATACAGCCGCCAGGGCATCTCTGAGATGGGGGAGTGAGGGAGGAAAACTGGGCAGCCGGTGTGAGCGCAGGCTGCCCCGCGGAGATTAAGAAGGAAGACTTAGAAAATGGACTTTTCGTCGACCGGCGGATTGGTCGCGATCTGAGCGAGCTTGATGTCCCACTCAAGCATAGCGGTTGCCGCCGGCTCGATCGTCATACGAAGCCGCCAGTGCACCGGCAGCGTAAGTGCATCAATCTGCCGGAAATCGTCGAACCATTCCTCCAGCCGAAACTTCGTCGCCTCCGTGTGCACAGTTTGCCGGCTGGCCAGCGACTCCCTGCCAGCTATCGATGCCCTGCCCATCGGCGCATCGACTCGCAACAGGTATTCGGTTTTTACATGCCGGAACGTATCCTGCTCGAAATAGAGATGGATTGAGGCATCGCCAGACTTCTTCGGAATGTAGTCCAGCCGATGCAATTCGCGGCCATCCACCTTCTTTAACCCCTCATACCTCAACTGTGCTTTCCGCCCAGGCAGGTCGAGCAACGCCCAGGATGTGAATAGCGATCCGCCGAGCAGCCCTTCTTTGAGCAATGCCTGCTCGCGATTGACAAAGTCGCCAAGTGAGGACCGGGTGTTTACGCCAGTCAAGGCCACCTTGATCGTGGAGCCATCGAACACAAACTGTTCGCCAGGGTAGTCCCGTGCGCCGAAGCGAATGACGGTCTTAGATTTTCTGCCGGAGGAGAACATTGCAGCCTGGCCTTCCAGGTGTGTGCTGGCCGCGAGAATGGAATCCACTTTGGCGCGCCCCTCGGCCGTGCGCGATTTTGCGTCGCTGCGCTGCTTCGCTGAACCGATCGATTCCAGATGCCGCGCCACCAAGTCTTCCACTGTCAACTTCTCCTGCGACCTGCAGGGCGGAGCAGAGAACAAAACTAGCAGAGACACCAGAAGTGCGACACACAAGGCCTTCGAACGCATAGCGCCTCAATTCAGGGGGAGACGAGATTTGTATCACGAATAGTGCAGTGAATCCGCATCAGCGGATTGCGGCAGTGATGCGAGTTACGCGCTCGTATGACTGCAAGCGCTACTACAGCCCGAAGAGGTCGCGGAGACGCCTGGTCTGCGCGCGGCTCACGGGGATTTCGGTCTGCTTACGGTCGTCCATGCGAATCTGGTAGGAACTCTTGAACCACGGCACTACTTCCTTAATCCGGTTGATGTTCACCAGATAGGAGCGGTGTGCACGCCAGAAGAGTGCGGGGTCCAATGACGCCAACAGCTCTTCGAGCGTACGGCAATTCGACTGCCCTTCCATGGAGTGAGCGACAACCGTGATGACGCCGTCTTCGATGGAGGCATAGCAGATGTCCTTCTGGTCCACCAGGAAAAGACGCCCGCCCGCCTTGAGCAGAACCTTCGATGTCTGAGGCTTCTGCTGTTCGAGCATTCGAACCAGCGTCTCCAACTTGTCATTCGGAGACGCGGCCGGCTCCAGGTTCTTGCGCGCCTTCTCAATGGCGAGTTCCACGCGCTTCTTGTCGATTGGCTTCAGCAGGTAATCGACGACATTCACTTCAAACGCCTTAACGGCGTATTGGTCGAAAGCGGTAGTGAAGACGATCTGCGGCATCGGAACCTTGCGGTCGAGCAGCTTCTTGATGACACCGAAGCCATCGAGGCCCGGCATCTGCACGTCAAGGAATACGACATCCGGCGAAAACTCGCGGATAATGTTGACGGCCTCTACGCCGTTCTTACCCTGCGCCACTACGTCAACATCGGTTACGGAAGTTAGCAGGTACGCGAGTTCGTCGCGTGCAAGCTGCTCGTCGTCCACGATGACAACCGATAACGCCATGCTCTTCACCTTCTGTTGGTCAAACGAGTATAGCGGCAAGGTACGTTGTGGAAAAGAGCGGACCAGAGTGGAGAGCCGCGACGTGCTTCAGCGACCTACTTCATATACCTCGGATGGCTCAGCAGTTCAGCCTCTTACTCAGCAGCTTTCCACTGCCAGCGCCATGCCAAGGCCGCCGCTTACGCATAGAGTCGCCAGGCCGCGTCTGGATCCGCGCTTCAGCATTTCGTGCAACAGCGTGACGGTGATTCGCGTGCCGGTGCAGCCAATGGGATGTCCGAGCGCGATCGCGCCTCCGTTTACGTTCAGGCGCTCGTGGTCGAAGTGCAGTTCTCGATCGCAGGCGAGCACCTGCGCGGCGAATGCTTCGTTCAGTTCGACAAGATCAAAGTCATTCAGCTTGAGGCCGCATTTCTCTTTGAGCTTTCTGATCGCCGGTACGGGCCCGAGCCCCATGATGCGCGGATTCACCCCCGCGGAGGTCGCGGCCACGATGCGCGCCAGCGGCCTCAGATCGTGCTCGCGCACGAACCCTTCGGAGGCGAGGACGATAGCGGCTGCGCCGTCGGTAATACCGCTGGAATTTCCCGCGCTGATGGTGCCGGTCTCCGAAAACACCGGTGGCAGTTTGGCCAGTTTCTCCAGGCTGGAGCCCGCAAACGGATGCTCATCGCGTGAGAGCGTGAACACGCCGTTCTTGGTCTCAAACGTTACAGCTACGACCTCTTCATCGAAGCGGCCAGTGTTGATAGCGTGCTCCGCGCGCTGCTGTGAACAGAGGGCGAACTTGTCCTGTTCCTCGCGCGTTATGGCGTATTGCTGGGCCAGGACTTCGGCAGTCTCACCCATGAGCAGTTTCGACATCGGGCAGAAGAACCCGTCGCGATACATTCCGTCCACCAGTTCCTGGTTGCCGAGCCGATAACCCCAGCGCGCCCCGTCAAGATAGTAGGGCAAGCGCGACATAGATTCGGTGCCGCCGGTCAGGACGCATTGCAGAGTTCCGTTCGCGATTTCGTCATAGCCGAGCGCAATCGCCTTCATGCCGCTTGCGCAAGCCATGTTCACCGTGAAAGCCGGCACGGTTTCCGGAATGTTGCTGCCGATTGAAATCTGCCGTGCGGGGTTGGGACCGCCCCCAGCCTGACGAGCGTTGCCGAAAATGGTCTGCTCGATCTGCGCTGGTTCCACTCCGGCGCGTTCGATGGCAGCCGTTGCGGCTACGACGCCCATATCCGCGGCTGTCATCTTCGCGAGCGAGCCGCCGAATTTGCCGATGGGCGTTCGTACAGCGGAGATAATGTATACCGCTCCACGCTGCAAGATTGGGACCTCCGGAAACGCCGTCCAAGGTGAGAAGGTGACGGGACACGACTTGCGATCAGTGTAACAAAGCAACGTACATATCATCACCGGAGTGGTCTGTGCGATCTGGTTGTTGCGCAATGCGGACTGCAGAGGCCATCTGACGTAAACTAGAGTACCAATGAGCGACGTCATATATGGAATCCACTCCGTCAGCGAGGCGCTGAAATCTCGCGAACGGAATTTCGACTATGTTGCCGTATCACGCGACCGCACCGATCCACGCGTGCAGAGGATCATCGACGACTGCCGCGCTTCCGGCGTGTCGGTGCGATTCGTTCCGCGCGAGGAGATCGACCGCACCACGCAGACCAGCGGCCACCAGGGAGTTATGGCCGTCACATCCCGCAAGAAGTACGCGGATGTGGACCAGATGCTGGAAAACAAGGCCGGCAAGTACGCGTTCCTGCTCGTGCTCGACGGCGTTGAAGATCCTCACAACCTCGGCGCGCTGTTGCGCTCGGCGGACGGTGCGGGCGTTGACGGTGTCATCATTCCCGAGCGCCGTGCAGCCGGAGTCACCGGCGCAGTCGTGAAAGCCTCGGCCGGTGCCTCGGAGCACATCTCCGTAGCCCGCGTGGTCAACATCGCACGCACGCTTGAGGAACTTAAAGACCGCAACGTGTGGACCGTAGGCCTGGACGAACGCGCTACCCAGAGCTACGACGAGGTGGACTACAACATGGATTGCGCGCTCGTGGTGGGTGCTGAAGGCAAGGGCCTGCACGAACTCGTCCGCAAGAAGTGCGACATGCTCATCTCGCTGCCAATGGCAGGACAGGTTTCCTCGCTGAACGTCTCGGTTGCCGGCGGCATCGTGATGTATGAAGTGGGACGCCAGCGCCGCACGGGAGCAAAGAAAAGCAAAGAGAAGAAATGAGCGCTCGCGCCTGCTTCCGCATCGTGAAAGCCCGCCTGCTCGCCGCCGTTGTCCTGTTTGCCTGCTGCACACAGGCGGCGTGGGCCGTCGATCGCCAGGCGTTCACCTTTACCCATTACGATCTGCACGTCGTTCTCGATCCGGCGAAGCAGGGCATGGAGGTAAGGGGGAAGGTCACTGTACGGAACGACTCAAACGTTGCACAGCGCCAGGTCGTGCTCCAAATCTCATCGACGCTGGCATGGCAATCGATAACGGTTGGCGGCAATGCCTTGCAATGGCTGGGGCAGGAATACACGTCAGACATTGACCACGCCGGAAGTTTGTCGGAAGCGATTGTCACGCTGCCAGAGCCCATCGCTCCCCGCGCCACGGCGACGCTCGATCTCGAATACGGTGGAGCCGTGCCTCGCGTCTCGACCAGGCTTACGCGCATAGGCACGCCGGAAGAACTTGCAACCCGCAGTGATTGGGATCAAATCGGCGAAACTTTCACGGCCGTACGTTCCGTCGGCTACGTGACGTGGTTTCCGGTTTCGATGGACGCCGTCAGTTTGAGCGACGGCACCGCGGTTTTCGACGCGCTTGCAGCCTGGAAACACCGGCACGGCAGTACGGTGCTCGAAGTTGCCATCGCACCCCGGCCGGGAGTGAGTGTCGCCAGCAACGCCGATGCCGTGGCAGATGGGCAAGCGGGAGCGACGAAGCTTACCTTTCGCGGACTGGCGGCGCATGTCCCGACATTTGTGATCGCGGCATTCCAGTCGCTAGAGCGTCCGGCGGTCAGCATCAGCCATCTCGCGGAACATACTTCGCTGGCGCGCGACTACGCTGTCGCGGCCGAGAAGCAAGCTCCGGCGATCATCGACTGGTTTGGGCCGCAGCGGGAAAAGCTTCGCATCATCGAGCTTCCCGATCTAACTACTGCTCCGTTCGATACGGGGGCATTTCTGTTTACGCCATTGCGCCAGATGGACCCCGCAGGGCTGCAACTCACCGTTGCGCACCAACTCGTACACACATCTTTCGTGTCAAATCGAAGCTGGATACAAGAAGGCACGGCACATTTAATGCAGGTCGTCACACGCGAACAGCAAGCGGGCAGGGCGGAGTCGCTTCGCTATCTCGACCAGTTCCAGCCGCAGCTGGTTCAGGTGGAGAAGGCTGCACTGGCACCCGCTGATGCGGCGAATCAGGGCCAAATGCAGCCGCAACCGTTGGCGTCCACGAACGACGAGCTTTTCTACCGAAGCAAAGCGGCCTTCGTCTGGGTGATGCTTCGTGACCTGGTGGGCGATGACGCGCTGAAACGTGCTTTCGCTGCCTACCGTGCTGATCAGGACCTGCAACCCGGCTACGTGCAGTCTCTGCTGGAAGCTCCCGCTCTTGCTGGCCAGCCCAAGCGCGACCTGGAGTGGTTTTTCGACGACTGGGTCTATCGCGACAAGGGTTTGCCGGACTTCCGCATCGAGTCCGCCTACGCTCGCGCAACGCTGCTGAAGACCTACACGGTGACTGTGACGGTTGAGAACATCGGCACGGCAACCGCCGAAGTGCCGGTGCTGGTGCGCGGCAAGGGCGGCGAGCGCATGGCGAGGGTGCGCGTTCCCGCGAAGGGAAGAGGTGTCGTACGCATACCTTTTCCACAGGAACCAATTGAAGTCGTCGTGAATGACGGCAGCGTGCCGGAGATGAACGTGGACAACAACACCTTCAAGATACAGACCTCAGCGCCTTCGCAGTGATCTTCTGAGCTTGCACGGCGCGCCGCGCGGGTCTACAACTAGCCTAGATTTCAAGCACAAGTGGTTTCCGGTCGCGCGCTCTGCGTCCGGAGAAAGGCGAACCGGTGAGTTACATTCAATTCCTGGGCGCGGCTGGTACGGTCTCGGGCTCCAAACACCTCGTCAATACTTCCTCGGACGGCATCGGAAAACAGGGATATCAGGCACTCATAGACTGCGGCATGTTCCAGGGCCCCAAAGAGTGGCGCGAAAGGAACTGGCGTGAGACGCCAATTTCGGCCAGGGACATCGAAGCCGTCGTGCTTACGCACGCGCACCTCGATCACTCCGGGTGGGTTCCCAAACTGGTGAAAGAGGGTTTCCGCGGACGCATTTATGCCACACCGGCTACCGTGGATCTCTGCGGCATTCTGCTGCCGGATAGCGGACACCTGCAGGAAGAAGACGCCGAGTTCCACAACAAGAGGAAATCATCGAAGCACGTTCCCGCGTTGCCTCTTTACACCTTCGATGAAGCGCGCGAGTGCCTCGAACACTTCACGCCCGTGGACTTCGGCAAGACCGTCCAACTGAGTCCGGAAATTAGCTTCCGCTTTGTGCGATCGGCGCACATTCTCGGTGCGGCCATGACGGAGGTCACCGTCCGTGCCGACGGTCAGACGCGCAAACTGCTCTTCACCGGCGATATCGGACGGGTTCGCAACCAGGGCATCTCGCCCGGCAAGGTTATTCACTCCGGGCCAACCGAGGGCGAGTCGCCCGACGTGCTCGTGATGGAGTCCACCTACGGGAACCGCACGCATCCGCATGAAGATTCCCGTCCGCGCCTGGCGCAACTCATCAGCAACACCGTCAAGCGCGGCGGCAGCGTCGTCGTGCCGGCATTCGCCGTCGAGCGCACGCAGAAGTTCCTGTTCCTCCTCAAGGAATTGATGGAACAAGGCATGATTCCGCGTGTGCCGGTCTTCGCCGACAGCCCCATGGCGATCCAGGCGGTAAGGATTTTCCTCAAGCACACGGAAGAATTCAGCGATGAAACGAATCAGTTGATTGCGAAATACGGCTCGCCACTCGAGTGGCCCGGCTTCTCATTCGCCATCACGGCCGAGCAGTCGAAGAAGATCAACGAACATCGCGTACCGTGCGTCATCGTTTCGTCGAACGGCATGTGCATGGGCGGACGCATCCAGCATCACCTGCTCCAGCGACTGCCCGATCCACGCAACCTCGTCCTGTTCATCGGGTTCCAGGCTGTCGGAACGCGCGGACGCCAGATCAAGGACGGCGCACTAACCGTAAAGATCTTCGGACAGATCGTTCCCGTGCGGGCGCAAACTGCGGCACTGGAACAATTCAGCGATCACGCCGACACGCCGGAGCTGCTGGAATGGCTCCGCACCTTCAAGAAGCAGCCCGAAGTGACGCACCTGGTCCACGGAGAACCGGACTCAGCAGCGGCGCTCAAGGCGGCCATCGAGAAGGAACTCGGATGGAACGTTGACATCGCTCAGTACATGCAGAAGGTCACAACCGCGTAGCTGATGCGAAACCGACGACGCGAGCGTGTGGCCGCCCGCGACGTCGGTTTGTCTATTCTTCGTGGCCGGAAGTAACTCACGCGTCCAACATTAGTCGGCGAGCGGCTGCGTTCTGCCAGACAAGTTCATGGTCAACAAGTAGAAGTTCCGTATGATCCCGTGTGCGGAGAATGCGGCACGTCAGTTACTTGGATTGGGTAAAAAACTCGCTTGCGAGACTTTCGAGTGTAGCTTCGGGATTTTCGGAGAGGCAATGCTTGAGAGGAGTCGAGCATAAGGTGTTTGAAAGGGAATCGGCAAGCTGCTCAATCAGGAGCGGCTCTGAGCGTTTTAATTGCTTGGCGAGTTGATCCATGAAACTAACCAGATACTCTAGATCAGCCTCAGGGTCATGCTCCAGGACCGTGGACCAGTCACTGATTGCGCGAATGGAAGCGAAGTTACCAGGGTGCTCTTCCACCAAAACGACAGCAATAGGGACAGAGCTGCCTGACGTGATGTCACGCTGGTAGCTGAGACAGACGTACTTGCATCTCGTCCGTTCTCCCATGATCGACTGAGCTTTCGTCATATCTTGAGTGTATCGGCAAGTACTGCACGCTCTTGAGCCTAGCACCGCAGACCCGCTGGAACTCGCGAATCAGCTCTGGAACTCGACTGCGGCGTTCCAGAAGAGTACTCAGGATCGTCTGCACAGAAACGGGATTCTCGTCGTGCCAGTCTGGCGGAATCTCACTTGCGATCTCGCACAAATCGTCCGAACTGAGCGCTTCTATACGGCACAACCAAGGCTCAAAACAATCCCACCCACGGATCTCGGGATAAACATCAAGATTTCGACACATGCCCCTGAACGGATCGTCCCGAAAAATCCAATTTGGGCCGCCAAAGCAATGCCCGTTATCAATGAACGTCATAGAGAATTTCTTGTCTGCTGAGCGCCTCCAGTAGACACATTGTCTGTCATCAATGTTACAGACCCACTTATCAAACGCTAGGATGCCGAAAAGGTCACTCGCGTTCCGCAGTTTGCAAAATTGCGTAATGGGGAGAATATCGTATATACGGCCCTGCATTGTGGAAAGCACTATTTCAGAACCGAGGTGAAGACCAGGTTGGATTTGTTGTTTACCTGAGGCGAGTTCAAAGTGTAAGCGGTCGTCGGCAGCCAGGGTGTCTGGAAGTTGCACCACGCAAGTGTTCGCGGTAGGGAGGCCGAGTCTCTGAGCTAGCCGTGCAGCAAAGAGTTCATTGAAAAGTACGTGGGTCCCTTGCGGATTTCCTTGGAATTTAACGACGTAGACTTTGCCGTCCTCTGCGCGCATCAAATGGCTCTGGGATCCGCCACGCATACGTCGCAGATATTCGGTTAAGACGAGGGGCATTCCTACCGCCTTATCAGGACCTCCGTTGCGGCCCAAGGATGCTTACGGACTGAAAAGCGCGGGACTGCAAATGAACTACGAATCCGCGAACAATTGATTGAACGTAATTCTGTGACACTGGTAACCTATCGTCAAGGTACTTAGGTAACCT